>JAYUJS010000687.1:0-14104 GCA_043765095.1 Ferruginibacter sp. | reverse complement strand
CGGCTGTAGGTACTAATAAAAGTGCAAATCCATAATCTCCATAGGCTACAATTGGCATATCTATTTGTAATGCAGGGCTAAACCAACTAGATGTTTCTCTTTTCATAAAACAGTTAAATTATTTATTTTGTAAATATAGAAACAATATTTTTCAAAAAATGGAGATGTTAAAATAGAAAATTAAAATTATGTAGGAACGATTTGTTTTTTAATACACAATAAAAAGTATGAAAAATAGATTTACAGTACTATTAATGCAAATATTATTTTTTACTTCATGCGAAAAAGATGTTAGTGATGAATCTTTAACTTTATCTAAAGCTGAAATAACAAGCGGGTCAGGTGGAGGTGGCAACAGTGGTGGAAGTTTCAATGGAAGTATAAACAATCAATCTACTTGTAAAACTTGTATATATTATCCGGTATACTCTGGCTCTGTATACAATGATAGTGATACTAGTGCAGGCTTAAGCGCTAGTGTAGCCAACAATTATGCACTCATATATACAAAGGATACAACTATAGAATTTTAGCTAAATTGTACTAAAAAGATTATAAGCAATATTTTGGTAATGCTTGTATTTAATATTGGTAGTTGAAATAGAGGTCATTAAATTTTATTCTAAAACTCCCTCAGTAATTTCTGTCCATAAATCTCTATAACTTTTAGCAGCATCTCCGCTACGAGCAAATTCTTCAATTGGCTGCTTGTGTATCCCCATTTTTTCTACATCAGACAAATAAGGGATATAGTTACCAAAAAAGCGTTTATCTTTAAATAGATGCTCCATTATTTCGTTGTGCATATTTTTGCGCAAATCAGTCATGGTAAAGAAACACATTAGCTTTGCCATGTCTATTTCTTTTTCTTTAAAATAATCTTTTACCATATTATATGTACGTACCGAAAGCGTGGTAGGTATTACAGGCATAAGCACAATATCTGATGCACTAAAAATATTTTCACTTAATGCAGAAAAACCTGGAGGACAATCAATAAATACAAAATCATATTCGCCTTCAAATTGTTTTAATGCATTTTTAAGTACATTTTTTTTCCCCCGCATTTCATCTATCATTATATCAAAACTTTTTGCAGAGTTATCAGCGGGTATAATATCTAAATGTTCGTAGCTAGTATCCATAATAGCAGCATCTAAGTTTGCATCTTTGCTTATTAGTTTTTTTATACCGATGTGCACTTTTGATTTTGCTTTAAAATAAAATGAGGTAGCACCCTGCGGGTCTATATCCCAAAGCAAAGTTTTGTAGCCTTCTTTGGCCGATAAGTAAGAAAAATTTACACAGCTGGCAGTTTTGCCAACACCGCCTTTAAGGTTGTACAATGCAATTACTATCATGGTAAAAGAGTTTTTTTCAAATATGAATATATGAAATTTTGAGTAAATGACCATTTTCAATTATTTTTTGTGTGAATAAGTGTTGAAGTGCAACGTTAAATTTCAATCACTTGCTGTGTAGTTGTCTTTCTTTACTAAATTTTGCTATCTTGTAATTTAAAAACTTTAAAAATAAATATTGTGATTATTAGAAAAGCTGTTGTAGAAGATATACAACAAATACAAATTGTGAGAAATGCAGTAAAGGAAAATACTTTAAGCAACCCAAGTTATGTATTGGATGAAGATTGTGAGGAATTTATTACGAAAAGAGGGAAGGGTTGGGTTTGTGAAATTGATAATATCATAGTTGGTTTTTCTATTGTTGATTTAAAAGAAAATAATATTTGGGCCTTGTTTCTACACCCAAATTTTGAGAAAAAAGGAATTGGAAGAAAACTGCATGATGTAATGCTAGATTGGTATTTTGCTGCAACAAAAAAAACAGTATGGCTAGGCACTGCACCTAGCACTAGGGCAGAAAGCTTTTATAGAAAAGCAGGCTGGAAGGAAGTAGGGCTTAATGGAAGCAAAGAAATAAAATTTGAAATGAGTTTTAGTAATTGGGTTAAAGTATAACGTTTAAAAAAATGAAAAAAATAAGTCCCTATTTCGTTATAGCTTTATTTGCTGCTGCTGGTGTTAATCATTTTGTGCATCCAATTTTTTATGAGCCAATGATGCCGCCCTATTTACCAGCCCATTCTATACTTAATTACCTAGCAGGTTTTGCAGAAATACTTGGCGCAACGTTACTTATTTTTTCTAAAACAAGAAACTGGGGTGTATATTTATTAATAGCAACGCTCATAGCATTTATACCAGCACATATATACATGATTCAAGCTGGTGGCTGCTTGAGCAAAGATATTTGTCTGCCATTGTGGGGCGCATGGATTAGGCTTTTTCCTTTGCAGTTTTTGATGATGTGGTGGGTGTGGAGTGTGAGGGCTATTAAAAAAGTATTGTGAAGAATTGAACCGAAAGTAAACTTTAAATAGCCCAAAATTTATATTCAGTATAAACAGTTATAAATCGAATTTGATTATTTTACTTATGCTTGATTGTTTAATTTCTTTCTATTCTTTCTTTTGCTTCTACCAAAAGGATATGTATTTTTTGTTCAAATTGTTTTTTAGGTGGTAGGTCTGTCCAATACTTTGCTACCATTATTCCACCTTTATGCATTTCTAATAATTCTACTTTTTCTCGGCTACTTTTTGCGCATAATATTAAACCTGCAGGAGGCAATTCATCCCCTGCTTTTTCGTATTTATCTAGCCATTTTAGATAAAGCTCCATTTGTTCTTTGTGCTTGGCTTCAAACTTGCTTAGCTTTAGTTCTAAGGCTATTATGGGTTTTAAATTTCTATGATAAAATAATAAATCTAAATACAAATCATCACCATCAATTATCATTCTTTTTTGGCATTCTACAAATGCAAAACCTTTGCCTAATTGTAGTAATTTTTTTTAGTTCTTTAAATATGGCTGTTTCTAAATCTTATTCTAAGTAAGTATTTTGTACCCCCAAAAAAGCTATAAAATAAGGATCTTTAAAGCTGTTGTAAATATTGGTGTTAACACATTTATTTTGTAGATTAACAATCTATGTTGTATCAAAAGTTTTGGAGGCTATTTGTTTACGTAATTCCCTTTTTCCTAATGCTCCTTCAGTAGCTAAATTTGCATAAAATATTTTAGCTTCAAAAGTTTTAAGAGGTATTAAAATTAAAAAATGAGACCAACTCAATTGTTGTGTCAGTGGCAGGACAATTGAAACATTTTGAAATTGCTCGGCAAATCGGAGCATTCTTCGTAAATACCCTAGTTGTGTATAATGCGGTTGGAGGCTCTGCAAAATTTAATGCAACGAATTAGAAAAATAAATTGTCTAACTTTAAAAATAGCTATTATGAAAACTTTAAAAATGCTTTTTACTTGGCTTTTATTGGTATCGACTGTTATAAGCTGTAATAAAGAAAATAATAATGACAGTAACAATCAACAAATTATTCCTATTCCAAACGGAGACTTTGAATTTTGGGACAATATGCCAAACTTGAATACTTGGCAGACAAATAGTTGCCCAGCTTGTGCACCGCCTTACGAAACTTATATTGTAAAAAAAGTGACAGACGCTACAAGCGGACAATTTGCTGCGAAATTCATATTTAACAATGTTTATAAAAGTTACGCAAACAACAAATTTCAAATCTCATTACATCCATCACTTTTGACAGGGTACTTAAAATCGAACATTACAAGCGGCGACACAGCGACTATCCATATTGACTTTTTTTCAGGCAGCAGTATTGTTGATAGTGGAAATTTATTTGAAACTACGACAACAACAAACTACAGAAAAATAGAAATACCAATTTCACAAAATAATCAGATAATTGATTCAGCACTAATAAAAATAATTGGTGGACGAAAAGTAAATACAGAAATATACATTGACAACTTAGTTTTTATCAAGAACGACTAAACAAAGACATTGATGCACTACACACAAAATAGGGTTTTGTGCAAATGGGGCAGACGGAATCTTATTTCCCCACCTGCACAAAGCCCTATTGTTCAAAGTTTCTGCCATACTTGCTTTCCAATTGTGCCGAAAGTGTGAGCATAATCTGTTTGCCGTAATTGGCTCTTTTATTTTGTGGTATTTCTTTATTTATTTCTATTGCCAATATGCCAAAATAATAGCGTAAGCGTATCATTGGCTTGGCTGCTACTTGCTGCTGGCTTTGCTCAATAAATGTAGATAACTCATTAAATAAAAATTGCTCAGTAGGCAATTATATTTTTAGATGCTTTTACCATTAGTGTAATTTAAAAATTAATCTGCATAACAATAATTACTTTCCTATACAAAACTTCGAAAAAATGAAATCTAGTTTATCTTCATTTGTAACCTCACCAGTTATTTCTCCTAAATGATATAAAGCTGCACGAATATCAGACGATAACAAATCACCAGAAATGTTTACTTCTAAACCATTTTTTATTTCTTGTAAAGAAGCAGCAATGTTTTTAAGCGATTCTAAATGGCGAGCATTGGTTACAATATTATTTTCCGCATTGGTGCTTGCTTGTACTGTGTTTGTAAAGAAAGTTTCTTTAAGTTTATTGATGCCGTTATTATTTTTTGCAGATATAAATTGAATATCTTTTTGAGTAAATTTGTTTTCTGCTAAACCTTTGTCAGCCTTGTTTCCTACAAGCAAGTATTTTATATTTTCTGTTTCAAAAATATTTATTTGTATTAGTAATTCTTCTTCACTTTCAGTATTTACATCAAAAATATAGAGTACAATATCTGCACTGCGCATTTTATTTAAACTTTTTTCTATACCAAAGTTTTCAATAATATCGCCAGAGTTTTCTCTAATACCAGCGGTATCTATTAGCCTAAATAATATGCCTTTAATGTTTATAATTTCTTCTATGGTATCTCTTGTAGTGCCAGCAATATCGCTTACTATAGCTCGTTCTTCATTTAGCAAAATATTAAGCAAAGTGGATTTGCCAGCATTTGGTTTGCCAATAATGGCAACACTAACACCATTTTTTATAACGTTTCCTAGTATAAAAGAGTTGATTAGTTGATTAGTTGATTGGTTAATTTTTTCGATCAGATTTTTAAATTGGGTTCTATCTGCAAACTCCACATCTTCTGTTGCAAAATCCAACTCTAATTCTATTAATGCTGAAAAACTGATGAGCTGCTCCCGCATGTGGGAAAGCTTGTGCGAAAAGCCACCACGAATATTATGCAGTGCAGCTTTTTGTGATGCTGCTGTATTAGCAGCAATAATATCTGCCACGGCTTCTGCTTGTGTAAGATCCATTTTGCCATTTAAAAATGCTCGTTGTGTAAATTCTCCAGCTCGTGCAAGGCGTGCACCCTTGCTTACACAAGCTTCTATAACTTGCTGTTGTATAAATGTACTACCATGGCAACTTATTTCTATAGTATCTTCTCCTGTAAAACTTTTGGGGCCTTTAAATAAAGTAAGTACCACTTCGTCTATCAATCTATCTCCATCTTTTAGCATACCTACAAGTGCCGTGTGTGTAGCTTGCTCCTCAATTTTTTTTGATGGAAATAATAAATCTATTAAAGAAAAAGCTTTGCTCCCAGAAATTCTAATAACAGCAATAGCTCCTATGCCTGGTGCTGTAGCTAGTGCTACAATTGTATCATCCCAACCAGATAATTTATTTAACATTGGGCGAAGGTAAAATATTAACACTACTATGATAGAAATAAAGACATTTGTTTATTTATTTTTCACAGTTTATAAAGATTTAAGTTAAGTAACTTCGTATTTCTTTAAAAAATTTTACCATGTCAGAAAACTCAAACTTATTCCTACAAAAAAGTGCCTTAAAAGCACCCGACCTTGACCATCGTAAAAAAATAAATTTTAATATTGGTAGATACAATGCTGTTGTGCCTGTGGGTAAAACACAATTTGCAGATGAACACCTTGCTAGAGAGCGTGCAAAAAACACTAAGTGGCGTGCTATAGAAAATTTAGATCAAAGCTTGGAAACTTTTGAGAAAAATTTTACTGCTAGAGGTGGTAAAGTTATTTGGGCAGAAACTGCAGCCGAAGCAATGGAAGAAATCATTAAAATTTGTGAAGCTAAAAACTGCAAAACTTTAGTAAAAAGTAAAAGCATGGTTACAGAAGAAATTCACTTAAATGATAACCTTGAAAAACACGGGATAGACAGCATAGAAACTGACCTTGGTGAATATATACAACAGTTAGATGGCGAAACAGCTTACCATATTGTAACACCTGCTATGCATAAAAGTAAAGAGGATGTGGCAAAATTATTTCATGAAAAATTAGGTACTTCAATAGATTTAACACCTGAGCAACTTACCTTAAAAGCAAGAGAAATATTAAGAGAAAAATATGTAGAAGCGGAAGTAGGTGTAACAGGCGCAAATTTTATTTTATGCGATATTGGTGCAATAGCTGTTACAGAAAACGAAGGCAATGGCAGGTTGAGTTGTGCATTTCCAAAAACACATATTGCTATTGTAGGTATAGAAAAAGTAATTCCTTCTATTACCGATTTAGGATTGTTTTGGCCACTACTTAGTACATTTGGTACAGGGCAAAAAATTACTGTATACAATAGCATCATTGCTGGACCAAGGCAACCAAACGAAACAGATGGCCCTGAAGATATGTATGTTATATTGTTAGACAATGGTCGTACAAATATTTTGCAAAACCCTAAGCAAAGAGAAAGCTTGTATTGCATAAGATGTGGCGCATGCTTAAATGCTTGCCCTGTATATAAAAACATTGGTGGCTTTAGTTATGGCACTACTTACAGCGGTCCTATTGGTAGTGTTATTACGCCTAACTTACAAGGTATGGAAGATTTTAAACACCTAAGTCATGCATCATCGCTTTGTGGAAATTGTACCGAAGTATGTGCTGTAAAAATAAACTTACACGAATTATTATTAGAAAATAGAAAAGAAGCAGCCGAAGAAGGTATGGCAAGTTTTGGTGAAAAAGCTGCATGGAAATTATGGAAGTTTGCTAGCCTACACAGAAACATGATGAACATGGGAACTGGGCCACTAAAAAATGCATTTGTAAATAATATTTTTACAGGATGGACAAAGCATAGAGGAGATTTAAAATTTAGTCAGAAAACTTTTAATGAATTGTGGAAGGAGCAGCATAAAAATTAATTTCTAATTGTACTTATATTTTTAAATTTTAAGAAATGAGCGCTTTAGTAATTATAGAAAAGTTGCATTAATTTATTAAAATTGCTGAAAACAAAATGGTAAAAGCAATTTTTACAATCCTTCAATCTGAAATTAAAAAATATAATGATTCATCAAAAATGAGTGCTAAAGATATTGATGAATATAATAAAGATATAGACAAAAAAATTGCAGAATTTATCAATGGAAATTTTTATACTCATGAAGAAGTAATATAATCGCTTAAAAAAAGATTTAAGAAGAAGATTATTATTAGGTAGGTATATAAACAAAAATCACTAAAGTATTAATCTGTATGATTCTAATATATACCCCACAATCCACCACCCGCCTACAATACATTTGTAAATTTATTTTTGAAGAAATGCTTGGCATTACCTATAGCTTTACTTTTGATGAAGTAAATTTTGCTAAGAATAATGGTTACAAAATAAACTATAGCCATAAAGATTTTAAAAATAGTTTTCAAATAAAACCGCATGGGTTGCTTTTTCAAAATGGAGTAAAACCACAAGAAATTATTTGTAGCAAAGAAAATGATCATGCTATTTTTTTTAAAACAGACAGTAACAATTTTAGTTTTGATATTTTTTCTGCAACTTTTTATTTACTTAGCAGATACGAAGAATACCTACCTCACGAAAAAGATATGTATAGCAGGTATGCACACACAAATTCATTGGCATACAAAAGTGATTTTTTAAAATTACCATTGGTAAATATTTGGATAAATAAATTTGCCCAAATACTTAAAGTTCGATTTTCAAGTTTCAAGTTTCAAGTTTCAATATTTGATTTTCAACCTTCTTACGACATTGACATAGCTTGGTCTTACAAAGAAAAAGGAATTTTAAGAAATATTGGAGGGTTCTTAAAAAGCCCGACCCTATTACGTTTTCGTACATTGTTTGGCAAAAGAAATGACCCTTACGATTGTTATAATTTCTTAGATGAATTACACAAAGGACATAATTTAAACCCATATTACTTCTTTTTAGTAGCCAAAGAAAATGGCATTTACGATAAAAATATTCTGCCAAATAATGAAGCCATGCAATTGTTGATAAAAAAACATGTTGAAAAATATAACATTGGTATACATCCATCTTGGAGAAGTAATGATGCCGTTGAAATAATAAAGGAAGAGAAAACAGTATTGGAAAAAATATCAAATAAATCCATTTTATCATCAAGGCAACACTACATAAAATTTAATTTACCCGAAGGATATGAACGGTTAATAGATATAGGTATAAAAAATGATTATAGTATGGGATACGGCAGTGTCAATGGTTTTAGGGCTTCTACTGCCTCTTCTTTTTATTGGTATGATTTAGCAAATGAAAAAATTACAGACCTTCGCATTCACCCTTTTTGTTTTATGGATGCCAATAGCCATTATGAGCAAATGCAAACTGCCGAAGAATCTTATGAAGAATTAATGCAGTATTATTTAGTTTGTAAGAAATATGGCGGTACTTTAATTACTATTTTTCACAATAATTTTTTAGGTACGGCAAAAGAATTTGAAGGATGGGCAGCTATGTATAAAAAATTTATAACTCAGCTTCAGTAATTATAATTTCTTTTTTCTTAATAGAATTATTTACCAAAAAAACTCCACCAATAGTAATTATCATTCCTATGGTTGTAAATTTATTTATGTGGTCTTTAAATACCACAATGCCAATTATAGTTGCCACAATTGGATTTATATAAGCATATAAAGTAGCAATGCTTGTTGGCAGTTTTTTCATAGAATATATGAATGCTACAAAAGCAATTAGTGAACCTAAGATGACTAAATAAGCAATGGCAAACCAAGCAGTTTTTGGAATTTCTACCAATGGAATAGTAGCACCTGAGACTTGCATAAAAATAAAAATCATTGTACTGCTTATAAGCATTTGCCAACCTATTCCGTAATAAGGATTTATTTCAGATTTATTTTTTGCCATTAAAATTGTACCAAAACTCCAAGAAACCACTGCTGTTATTGAAAACAAAACACCCAATAAAAAATGTGGGTTATTATTAGAAAAATTATTTTTAGAAAATATTAATGCTATCCCACCAATACTAAGTAAGAGACCAAAAAATGTAGCTACGTTAGCCTGTTTATTTTTAAAAAATAAACGTTCTAACATTACAACTACTAAAGGATACAAAGAACCAATAAGCGCTCCTAAACCTGGGGGAATATATTTAACACCCCAAGTACTTAATCCATTTGCAGAAACAAACATAATAATAGACATCATGAATAACCAACGAAATTGTTTAACAGTAGGAATTGGTACTTTTTTAAATAATAAAAAAAAGCCAACAAAAATTATTCCTCCAAAAAATTGCCTGAGATAAACCAATTGCATTGGCGGCATAATACTTACACCAATTTTGCTCACCACCCATGTGGTTCCCCACACTATGCTTGTAATAAAAAGTGCAAAATATCCTTTTGTTTTATCCGATTGTGGCAATGAAAGTGTATTAATGTTTAAAATGTCTTGTACCTGTAATCACCATTGCAAGGTTATTTACTTTGCAAAATTCTATGCTATCATTGTCTCTCATAGAACCACCGGGTTGTATAAATGCATCTATACCTGCAGTGTGTGCAATACGTACACAATCATCAAATGGAAAAAAAGCATCGCTTGCAAGTACTGCCCCTGTTGTATCTGCGCCAAATTGTTTTGCTTTGTTAATTGCATTTCGTAGAGCATCTATACGACTTGTTTGCCCACAACCCTTTCCTATAAGTTGATTATCTTTTACCAATGCAATGGCATTACTTTTTAAATGCTTGCACAAAATATTTGCAAAGGTTAGCGAAGATTTTTCTACTGCTGTTGTTTCTCTTCCCCCTACTTCTTTCCATTCAGCAAAATTACTTTCGTCCGTTTGTTGTATTAAAACTCCATTAAGCAAAGACTTTGTTTGCAACTTTTGTTTAGGATATTTTTTTACTTGCAATAAAATTCTATTTTTCTTTTGTTTAAGAATTTGCAAAGATGCTTGGCTAAAAGAGGGCGCCATTAAAACTTCAAAAAATATTTCATTAATAGCATTTGCAGTAGCTTCATCTATTTCTGCATTTGAAACGAGCACACCGCCAAAAGCGCTTTCAGGGTCGCCTGCTAATGCAGCTTGCCATGCGCTAAATACATTTTCTCTAATGGCTGCTCCGCAAACATTGGTGTGTTTAATTATACAAAACCAAGCTGCATTCTCAGAGACTTGGTAAGCCCCTCCTTCGAAGGGGTTTGGGGAGGCCTCAGCTATTAATTGCAATGCAGCATCTACATCCACCAAATTATTATACGATAATTCTTTGCCGTGCAACTTTGTAAAAATTTCGTTTAAGTCACCATGAAAACTTGCCGCTTGGTGTGGGTTTTCACCATACCGTAAAACTGCTTTTTCTTTATTGAAAGGCGTAGTAACTTCTAAAGCATTAAAATAAGATGATATTGCATTGTCATAATGTGTGCATACATCAAATGCTTTTATAGCAAAAGTTTTTCGCTGTTCTAATGTTGTTTCACCATTTTGTTCTTCTAATAAATTTTGTAATAAAGCATAATCTTTCTTAGCTGCTATTACAACTACATCTGCATGGTTTTTTGCTGCGGCTCTTATCATACTTGGACCGCCAATATCTATTTTTTCAATTATTAGATTTTCATCTTTTGTATTTGATACGGTTTCTTCAAATGGATATAAATCTACAATTACCAAATCTATTTCTGGTATTGCATGTTCCTTCATTTCTGCTACATGTACTTCATCGTTTCTTTTTCCTAAAATACCACCAAACACTTTAGGGTGCAAGGTTTTTACTCTGCCACCAAGTATTGATGGATAAGAAGTAAGAGATTCTACAGGTACGCAAACCATACCAAGTTTTTCTATAAACTCTTGTGTGCCGCCTGTACTATAAATAGTAATGTCAAGTTTATTTAGAGCGTTAATAATAGCTTCTAAACCATCTTTATAAAAAACTGAAATTAATGCTGATTTTATTTTCTTTTGCATATTAAAATTGCCGAGATGGCTGTTAAACTTTTTTAAATTTAATTCATTATTACAAAATTTATAAGAGGAAGCTTCATTTTGTATCCAAAATAAAAGCACCTTGCTCTGCTGTAATAAAGTATTGCAAATGTAGTTCTTCACATTCTTTTTTCCATTGAGCAATTTTCCACAAACTGTTAGAAGCATCAAACACAAAAATAGTTGGATTTATAGCAGAGTAAATATCTACGATATGTATTTTTGGATTTTTACAAATCAATAAAACATCAATAGCAATTTTATTAGTAGTTAGTTCAAATTGCACAGCACTATCTACAATCATTATAGATTTATTGTAAAATTGCCAAAGTCTATTTTTAAATTTTAATGACGCTAGTTTATCCATACTTTCTTCTACTTGCATCGATACCCTTGCAGGTTTTAAATTAAAATTTTGCAAAGCCCCATCTACCCTAAATTCTTCATCGCCATAAAACCAATATTTATTATTGCTTACAAAATCTATGGCTGTATGTCTGCTTACGTTATACACAATCATTTTCTTTTGTTGGGTTAATTGTATTTTGCCATAAGCCCATAGCCCTACAAACAATAATAAAAATCCTAATGACATTTTTAAAATCATTTTATTTTTTCTTAAAAATGCAGCAGCTAATAAAATTACAAAACCATACAAAGCCCAAGTGGTAATTGCAGTTGCAAAAATTTTATCCAATAATGAAAGCGGCAGTTTATTAAAAAAAGCTATCAATGCATTCATGCTCCAGGTAAGTACATAAATAAATTTGCCAATTAGCATTGCTAATGGAGAAAAAACAGTGAAAATAATTAAAGCAATTTCTGCAAATAAAATAGCGGTAGAAAGTGGAACACAAATTAAATTAGTAAATAAAAATGTAGTAGGTATTTGATGAAAGTAATAAATACAAATAGGTAATGTTAGTATTTGTGCAGCAATAGTAATTGAACACATTTGCCACAAATATTGAATAGCTTTATTTTTTGTATAATATAAATTTTGAAGAGGCTTTTGTAACAACACAATTCCTCCTACTGCAAAGTAGCTTAATTGAAAACCTACATCCCACAGCAGGAAAGGATTGTAACATAATAGTAAAAATGCTGATGATGCCAATGAGTTGTATATACTTGCTTGCTTAAAAAATTCTTTACCAATAATGATACAAGTAAACATGACAGCACTTCTTAAAACAGAAGCAGATGCGCCCGTAATTAAACTAAACATCCACAAACAACCAAGTATTAAAATTACTTTTGTAATAGCAGAACGTTTTACAAAAGGAAGCCGAGAAAATAACCAAACTAAACCTATATAAATTAAACCTAAATGCATACCAGATATGGCTATAATATGCACTACACCTGTATTGCTGTATTCTTGCACCACGTCTTTATCTAAATCTTCCTTGTAGCCTATAAGCAATGCTTCTGCAATACCCGTTACTTTTTTATTACCTACTATATATTTTTGCAAAGTGTTTATTACTGCTTCTCTTGCCTTAAATACTAAAGAATATAATTTATTTTCTTTGTGTTCATCAAGTAAAATAAATTTGTTTTTCTTTAAATAAACTTGGTTTGTCGTTTGCTGAAAAATCATGTAGCGACTGTAATTAAAACCACCAGGGTTACCTGCATTTTTTATTTGTTGTAGTCCACCATTTATTAATATTTTGTCACCATATTTTGGTGGTAAAATGCTGTTGTCCTTTGAAAAATAAATTAAAAGCTTACCATTTACTTTTTTCAGAACACCATTTTGAATAATGGCTTCTACAATACAATCTGCCTTTACAGATTTTTCTTTTACAATAGGCGGCTCATTTATTTTTACAATTAATGTGGAGCTATCATTGTAATATTTTCCAAACCAGTTTTCGTTATTACGAATATCTTTTTGCCTGCATAAAAAAATGCCCATGCAAAATATAATAACATTTATAAAAACCCCTTGCACCCATTGATATTGGTAACGCTTATCAATTGGTAAAAAATTAAAACCTACAATAAAAACAACTACAACAATTATACAAACTACATTTACATAAAATGGAATTTGCATATACCATTGAAAAATTATACCTACAATTAAAGGAAGAATTAGCCGTACAAATGGTGAAGATTTCCATAATGGTATGTTGTACGATTTTGCCATTCATTAGTTTTGGAAAATGAATGTACAATTTTTTTACAAATTAATTAAATGGAATAGTTGCAGAATGAGCCATTAGCTTGTAAAAGGTTTCCTCATCTAATTCTTTTATTTTTCCAGGCTCTATATCTCCTAATAAAATATTGCTAATGTTTAGCCGTATAAGTCGTAGACAGCGATGCCTCACGGCCATTACCATTTTACGTACTTGCCTAAACTTGCCTTCGGTAAGGGTAATGAGCAACCAAGTGTGTGGGTATATTTCTCTTGGGTCAAATGCATATTTGTATAATGTAATTGGCTGCTTAATTATTTTTACGGAGTATGGTTTTGCTAAGTAAAATTCTGTATCGGTTATAGGAATATTTATACCTGCTTGCAATTGCAAAAAAATTTCTTCAGTCATTTTGTGCTGTACCATTACTAAGTAAGAACGAACGTGTGCTTCTTTTGCTAAAAATAATTTTCTTGTAACTGTTTTATCTGTTGTCAAAATAAGTAACCCTTCTGATGGCCCATCTAGCCTGCCAATAGCATGTGTACCCTCAGGAAAATTAAAATCTATTTCTCCTAAAAGTGGCACATGGTGGCTGCTTACAAATTGCGAAACCATGTTGTGCGGTTTATTGAGAAGAAAGTAGCGATTAGTTTTTTTATGCATTTTCGGTTAAATTAATTTGCTTACTTACTCAAATGCATACTCCTTTCCTTATATAATTG
>JAYUJS010000686.1:0-1776 GCA_043765095.1 Ferruginibacter sp. | reverse complement strand
TGCGGGGGTTGCTGTGCTTTACCTCTAGGTTGCCTACGCCGCAGCACATATCCCACACTATGTAATCTTTTTGCCAATTATTGCCAAGGGTTTCGGTTAGTTTATCGTAGGCTTTATCTACCACAGCAAGTGGTGTGTAGTATGCTCCTTTAAAACTGCGTTCATCTATTGGTATTAAACTATCTCGCCTTTCCAATAAATAATTTCGGTATTCTGCTTTGGGCGGTTTGTGGTAAATGGCCCAAAATTGTCGGTAGCCTTCTTTATTGCCTAGCTCATATATTTTACCTTCAAGGCTAAACACAGGTGAGCCATTTTTATGCATCAATGCTGCTGTTAAATTATCGTGTGTGGCTGCTGTACCATCATGCATAATATCTGCAAAAAACAAAAGGGCATAATCATCTTCTGCCACGCCTTTTATTTCTCTGCCTACCATTGCAACCCATTTATCAAAAACCTGTTTTAAGTTGTCAGGCGTTATTTGAGTGCGAATAATATCGCCATTTTTTATGGCTGCTTTTATGGTGCTTATAAATTCATCTTCGTGGGTTTCTATTTTAAAACTTACAAAATAGGTGCCTATATGTGCAGATATTGCATCTAGTGCATCTTGCGTATATGCACTTGCACTTTTACCCCATGTAATTGTTTTTTTTGCAAGAAAAGGGAGCACATCTTCACTTTTCATAATGGCTGCTTTTTTAGTATCCATCACTACCAAAAAAGGCGGTACATGTTCGCCTTTGTTCAAAGCATCTTGCACATAATGCATAAGCTGTGTAAACATGGCGTAGGTGCTATGCTTAGGCGTATCTTTTGCTTCAAACCATATTTCTTTTGTTTGTATATCTATAAGGTTTTTGCTGTAGCCTTTTAGCCCAAGTGCTTTTATATAAGCATCTTTTACATCTTCCTCACTTTTGGCTTGCTGCAGTTGCTCATACAATTTCATGCGTACATAATATTTATACAAATATGATGAAATAGTTTTTATTTAAAGTTGATATTAATTTTTTTTAATAAATAATAGAAATTTTTCTAAAAACCGAAATATAAAACCTGCAAGTAATTACATTTACAAAAAAATAATTTCATGCGCATTATCTCTTATAATTTAAACGGCATACGAGCTGCTATAAAAAAAGGCTTTATAGATTGGCTAAAAACCAACCCTGCCGATGTTATTTGCATTCAAGAAACCAAAGCTGCTTTTACAGATATTGATGTAAAAGAATTAGAGGATTTGGGTTTTCATCATCATTGGTTTAGTGCCCAAAAAAAAGGGTATAGTAGTGTAGCAGTTTTTTCAAAAACAAAGCCAGATGAGGTTATAAAAGGTACAGGGCATAAAATGAGTGATTTTGAAGGAAGGGTAATTCAATTGCAATTTGGAGATGTGAGGTTAATAAACGCCTATTTTCCTAGTGGTACAAGCGGGGAAGAAAGGCAAGCTTATAAATATGTATGGCTAGCAGAAATGCACCAATATTTGGAGGAGTTGAAAAAGACCAATCCAAAAATTATTCTTTGTGGAGATTATAATATTGCACACAATGAAATAGATATACATGACCCCAAAGGAAACAAAAAATCATCTGGCTTTTTACCAGAAGAGCGTGCATGGATGGATGATTTTATAAAAAGCGGATGGGTGGATACTTTTAGACAATTTAACAAAGAGCCCAATCATTATAGTTGGTGGAGCCAGCGTTTTCCAAGTGTGCGGTTAAACAACAAAGGTTGGCGTATAGATTATATTTCTGTAACTACTCC
>JAYUJS010000685.1:0-4726 GCA_043765095.1 Ferruginibacter sp. | reverse complement strand
CTTTTCAAGATGGGCATATAGATTTTAGTGAGCTGGAAACATTCTTTGCCGTAAATAAAAAATTAGCAGATAAATATGGAATGCAATGCTGGACAAATGCCGAAAGTTTTGATAGAGATATGCCCATAAAATTTTTACCCATAAAATTTGAAAAGTTAAAGCTTAAGTTAGAAGCAGCTAGAGGAGCAGGGTATGAAAAAGCCATTACATTTGAGTTTTCACATTTTATGAGCCCACAATCGGCTTACACACAAGCCCATCATTTGTACAATCGTTATCAAGAATACAGAAAAGATATTGTTAAGTTATGAAAAAAATAATAATAGCCTTTTATGTATTTATTTTTTGTGAAGTAAATGTTTTGGCACAAAAAAAGCAAGAGCCAATACGAGGCACATGGATTACCAATGTGGCTAGCGATGCATTAAAGTCTAAACAAAATATTATAGATGCTATAAAACTTTGTAAGGAAAGCGGTATCAATAATGTGTTTGTAGTAGTTTGGAATAATGGTGTAACAATGTATCCTAGCAAAGTTGTGTACGAATATATTGGAATAAAACAATCAAAAATATATGGTACTAGAGACCCCATAAAAGAAATATTAGAAGAAGGGCATAAGGCAGGTATAAAAGTACATGCATGGTTTGAGTTTGGTTTTTCTTACAATTATGGAGATAGTAATTGTTTATGGCAACAAAAATATCCGCATTGGGTGGGCAGAGATGCAAAAGGAAATCATCTACAAAATAATAAATTTTTTTGGTGGAATGCTTTGCACCCCGAGCCACAAGCTTTCATAAAAAAACTTATAATGGAAGTAGTGAAAAATTATGATATAGATGGCATACAAGGCGATGATAGATTGCCAGCTATGCCAAGTGAAGGTGGCTATGATACACTCACAAAAAAAATGTATGCTGCTGAAAATGCAGGAGCAGAGCCACCTCTGAATAGCAAAGACAGTACATGGCTACAGTGGCGAGCAAATAAATTAAGTACTTATATAAAACAATTATACAAAGATGTAAAAAAGGCAAAACCTAATTGCATGGTTTCTTGGGCGCCTAGTATTTTTCCATGGAGTAAAGAACAATACTTACAAGATTGGCCTTTATGGCTTAATAGTGGGTTTGCAGATTATATTTTCCCACAATGTTATCGATATAACATTGAAGCTTATAAAAAATTATTAGATGAATTAAATACACAAATTTCTAATAAACAAAAAAGTAAAATTATACCTGGTATTTTAACTTCTTTAGGTGATGGCTATCAAGTAAAAAGAGAAATGTTAAAGCAAATGATTGATTACAATCGTAAAAATGGTTATGCTGGCGAGTGTACTTTTTATTTTGAAACACTGCATAGGTTGGGAAAGTATTATTAGTTTATATTTTGTACCAATTAATTTGGCAAGAACATTTTAAACGCTATATTTGCAATCTTAAATTTGGCTGCGTAGCTCAACTGAATAGAGCATTTGACTACGAATCAAAAGGTTTTAGGTTTGAATCCTAACGCGGTCACAAAAAAGTTTCATAATTATATGAAACTTTTTTATGCTTTAGATTTTATTTTATATTCCAGCTAAAAAACTATCATGTATGTAATCCACTACTTTTACTAAACTTTGAGATTGTTCAAAAACTTTCAGTTGTCTATCTGCACCAGTACCTTGTTCAAGCATTTTGTGTACATAGCTTATTGCATGCTGGCTACCAAGCTGTGGCACTACATCGCTTACAAAATCTAATAATTCATAAATAAGTACACGAGTATTTACTTCACTTTCTTTACCAAAGTCTATCATATTTCCATCTATTCCATATCTACTTGCACGCCATTTATTTTCAGTAATTAAACGACGGTTGTACATCATAAAATTAAGGTTTTGGCTATGTAATTTGTATAGCTTAGCGCATATTGCTTGAAATAATGCAGCTATGGCAATAGTTTCAGCCGTTGTCATAGGAATATCACATATTCTAAATTCTACAGTATTAAAAAAAGGATGAACCCTTAGATCCCACCATATTTTTTTTGCATTGTCAATGCAGTTTGTTTTTACCAACAATTTAATATAATTATCATATTCTTCTATGCTACTAAAATGGTCAGGTATACCTGTACGTGGAAATTTTTCAAAAACTTTTGTTCTAAAACTTTTATACCCCGTTTGCCTACCTTCCCAAAAAGGAGAGTTAGTACTTAGTGCAAAAACATGTGGTAAAAAATACCTAGCACTATTAGCAATATGTATTGCCATCTCTCGTGTGGCCATACCTACGTGTACATGTAGCCCAAAAACTAAATTGCTACGAGCTGCTTCCTGCAACTCATTTACAATTTCGCTGTAGCGAGCATGTTCAGTAATCAATTGGCTTTCCCAATGGCTAAATGGGTGTGTGCCACTTGCACCTATCCAAAGTCCCAAGCTCTCCCCAATACCACTAATTGTTTTGCGTAGTGTACTCACATCTACAAATGCTTCATCTACATCAGCACAAATATCTGTACCCACTTCTACCACTGCTTGATGCATTTCAGCTTTCACCTTATCCATTATTATTTTCTGCCCCTCAGTTACTATTTTTTGTTCATGGCTTTTTAGCTCATGCGTATTAGGGTCTATCACCATGTATTCTTCCTCTACTCCTAGTGTAAATTGTTTGTAGGAAATTGCCATAATTTGTTAGTTTTAGTTATTTAAAAATTTCTTCAACTGGTACTTTTATTCCATTTAAAATTGTACAAGGTATTTTTTCGCCCAATTCATAAATAGTAGGTTTAAAGTATTTATAATTCTTCAATATATACACTTCTACATATTTGTATGGAGGATGCACCACCCAATACTCAAGTTCAGCATTTTCTTCATACAAATTAAGTTTGTGCTTGGTTTATGTTTTTGTATTACTGGGGCTTAATACTTCCACTAGCATTTATAGGGCACCGTTTATACTTCTTTAGTCCGTTAATTTTTCTGGGTCACACACTAATATTACGTCTGGTTGCACAACAGTATATATTTCATTATCCTTTACTTTTCTTCTAAAGGGTTTGCCAATTAGCTTTATGTCTACTGGCGAAAAAAAATTTTACACCGATCATGTTTTATTCTATTTGCCAAATAGATATATACGTTTCCTACAATAGCTTGATGCGTAAATAAAGGTGCAGGACTCATCTTAAAAACCTTACCTTTTATCAACTTTATGCTTTCTTTAAAATTCCAAGTAAGATAATCAGCATACTTAAATCCGTATTTGCTTTGCGGTTCTTCCACAAGCGACCCCGAAAAATCTTCGTCATTTATTAGAGTAAGGTATTCCTTCATTTTTATTTATACAATGGTTCTTTATTTGCGCTACGCTTAATGTATTCTCCCCATGTAAGATTATCTTCACTATCTACTTGTGCTTGTGCTTTTTCAATAGCAAATATTGCAGATGCTTCTACAACCCAGTCAAAATTTTCTTGCCCTACGCTTGTTAATTCTGCATCGGGTGCAGGGTTGCAAAAGTCAATAGCATAAGGTACTCCATCTCTTAGCGCAAGTTCTACTGTATTAAAATCGTAGCCTAAATATTTACAAATACGAAGCACTATATCTTCCATTAATTTGTAACGCTCTGCATCAGGTTTAAAGTCTGCTACATAACGAAGGTGATGTGGATTGCGTGGTTCATACGGCATTATTTTTACATACTTACCACCAATACAATAACAACGGTAGTATTCATCAAACACAATTTCTTCTTGCAACATCATTACCAATTGGTCTGTTTCTGCATGCTTTTCAAAAAAATCTTCTTTACTCGTAAGTTTGTACACACTCTTCCAACCCCCGCCAGCATGGGGTTTCATATATGCAGGAAAACCAATGTATTCAAATATTTTTTCCCAGTCCATTGGGTATGCTAGGTTTTTAAAAGACTCATCGCTTGTGTCAGTTGGTAATTCTGTTGAAGGTACAATAACCGTTTTTGGTACAGGTACTCCAATTTTTGTTGATAAACAATTATTAAAAAACTTTTCATCAGCACTCCACCAAAATGGATTATTAATAACGGCAGTACCACACAATGCTGCGTTTTTTAAATATGCCCTGTAAAATGGTACATCTTGCGAAATTCTATCAATTATTACTGCATAACCGCTGCTTTCCCCTTGCATTACTTTATCAATATGTACTGCTTCGGCTGTAATACCTTCTATATTTTTACTATTTACTCTTTCTATAAATGCTTCTGGAAAGCTTCTCTCTTTTCCATGTAAAATGCCAATTTTTTTCATAATTCTTTATTTTTAATAATTAGTAAGTATTAAACATGTTTTGATTATCAAATATATTTTTTTCATTTCAAATAAACAAATTATGTTTTTGTACACATCAAATTGCTTTTATCATTTGGTTTTCTTATTTTTGAATTTCATGATTGTTGAAAAAATTACCCAAATTATTGCTGAAACTTATACAATTTCTTCTCTCCATTTAAAAAGAGATGTGATTATTGATTGTTATTATGCAGATGATTATTTTAAAAAAGATATTATAAGTCTATTACTTATTAATGATGGCCAAGACCTTCGTAAAATGTGTTTTGAAAATATATTAGACAAATTATATACTTTTTCTAACATTGAGCCTGTGTTTTGTGTAGGCATACACTGCGCAGCAGATAGAAAAAATGAATATGGCACAGCAAATGTTCTAGATTAT
>JAYUJS010000684.1:0-4735 GCA_043765095.1 Ferruginibacter sp. | reverse complement strand
AATATTATCATTTTATTTTTTTATTTATTTTAGGACTACAAATATAAATGCTAGCTATTGGCTTTTGTTGAAATAAGTTTAAATTTTATTTTTCTTATAGGAACTTCTAAAAACTCTTTATTTTTTTTAAAAAAGCAGCGGCTGCTTTTTTACTATTTAGTTTAGGTCTTAGGCACTCATTTTTTTATCTTTTAATAGTTAAACGTAAATAAATCTTAAAACAAACGAACATGATTAAAAATAAATTCTATAATCAGATTCATTCACTACCTATGCAACAAAACAGTAAATTTTTCTGTCTATTTGAATAATTCTTAAAAATTTATATATTTTAATATGAAAAAGTTTACATACGCTTTTTTAGTAAGTCTCTCTTTAACAATTGTTGTAACTTCTTGTACAAAGAATAAAATAAACGAACCCGTTATAAAAAACTTTAAAGAGGTAAAAGGAAAATGGAGGTGGATATACACTTACATTGATTTGCCACTAAGCTATTCAAATCCGATAACGCCCGCAAATTCAGGCGCTACTGAATCAATGGAATATACAATAGCAAACAACTGGAGAAAAGTATTTAATAATATTGTCGTAGACTCAGGAACTTTCTCTTTAGAGCATAACATCTATACAAGTCCTTCAAATGAAGTATTTAGGTATGACCAAATTTCATACAAAAGAAATAATGCTTATTTAGGAGAGGATTATTATAGAATGCAGAATGATACATTAGTTTTCGACCCTGGGATTAGGAATTTTTGGACATCGCTAAATGTTCGAAATGTAGGTGGTACAAAATGGTTCGTTAAAGAATAAATTAACTTATAGGAACTTCTAAAAACTCTTTATTTTTTTTAAAAAATAGCGGCTGCTTTTTTACTATTTAGTTTAGGTCTTAGGCACTCATTTTTTTATTTTTCATTTGTTTTTTGCGCCTTTTATCACATTTTTTGGCTATTGGTCACCTTTCTCCCTTTAACTAGCTTTTTTTTGCAAATTGTTTAAAATATGCAATTGTAATAAGCATTTTAAAATACTTCAAAATTATTATTATAAATGATCATATTAGTTAGTAGTACAATGTCATCTAAATTCCATTTACTTTTTAAATTGCTAATATTATATTAAAAAAATAAGCACTCAATATGTGTATACCATGTGAAAACAATCCCACAAACTCGTTTTTAGTTTTCCTCAAATTCCTGTATGTTTGCTCTCCTACTTAAAAAAAATAAGATATTGTGCGTTTAAAGAGTTTAGAAATTAAAGGATTTAAGAGTTTTGCAGATAAAACCGTACTCAATTTTGATGAAGGTATTACTGGTGTTATTGGCCCTAATGGGTGCGGAAAAAGCAATATTATTGATAGTATTCGCTGGGTAATTGGTGAGCACAAAATAAGCAACTTACGTAGTGAGAATTTGGAGAGTTTGGTGTTTAATGGTAGCAAAACCCGTAATGCTAGCGGTTTGGCAGAGGTAAGCCTAACATTTGAAAATACAAAAAACTTATTGCCTACGGAGTTTAATACCGTAACCGTTACTCGTAAATATTACAAAAGTGGGGAGAGTGAATACCGCTTAAACGATGTGGCTTGTAGGCTAAAAGATATTCATAATCTCTTTATGGATACGGGTGTGAGCACCGATAGTTATGCCATTATTGAGCTGGGCATGGTAGACGATATCATTAAAGATAAAGAGAATAGCCGTAGAAAAATGTTAGAGCAAGCGGCAGGTATTACTATATATAAAACAAGAAAAAAGGAAGCAAAGTTAAAATTAGATGCCACGGAGCAAGACCTTGCTCGTATTGAAGATTTATTGTTTGAAATAAACAACCAGCTAAAAAGCTTAGAAAATCAAGCCAAAAAAGCGGAGAAATATTTTGAAATAAAGAAGGAATACAAAGAAGTATCTATAGAATTGGCAAAAGCTGCATTGGAAGGGTTTAATATTACTTATAAAGACCTTAACCATCAACAACAAGAAGAAGTAGATAAAAGAATAGAATTGGAAACAGCTATTGTAGGTGAAGACGCTGCTTTGGAAGCTGAAAAATTAGCTTTTGTAGAAAAAGAAAAAGTCTTGCAAGCTATGCAACATGCATACAACGAAATGTTGGATAATGTGCGAAGCAAAGAAGGTGAAAAGAATTTGAGTAGTCAGCGTTTGCAATATTTAAAAGAAACAAAAACAAGCTTAAACGAATTTTTAAATAAAGCAAGTGGACAATTAAACGGCTTGCAAGAAAGTATTGAGTTTACTGGCTTGCAAATAATAGATGAAGAAGCTAAAGTAACAGAGCTAGAAGAAAAAGTAGAAGACCTTAAAGAAGCTGTTGAAGAAAAGCGTAGAGTATTTGATGAAAAACGCAGCAGCATAGATACGCTTCGCAAAGAAAACCAAGCCTTGCAAATGAGTAGGTTTGATAGCGAAAAAAAAGTAGCTGTTGCAGATACGAGTATACAAAACTTACAAAGAACACTTCATCAACTTAGTGAAGAGCAAAAAGTACAATCTAGCCAATTGCAAACTTTGGAGGCAGATAAAAAAGAAAAAGAAACAGAACTAGAAAATAAGAGAACGGAATTACAACAATTACAAGAGCACCAAGACCGTACCAAAGATCAAATTCTTGCTACGCAAAACTTGATGGAAGGCATGCGTAATAACTTGGCAGATGAAAGTCGCAAGCTAGATTCTCGTAGCAATGAGTATGATTTATTGAAGAGTTTGGTGGATAGTATGGAAGGTTATCCTGAAAGTGTGAAATTTTTACACAATAATAACGGGTGGAACAAAGATGCTCCATTATTATCCGATTTAATTTTTGTACAAGAAGAGTATCGTGCAGCGGTTGAGAATGTGTTAGACCAATATCTAAATTATTATGTGGTAAATAATTTGCAAGAAGGTTTGCAAGCAATAAGTTTATTGGCAGATAATAAAAAGGGAAAAGCAAATTTCTTTTTGCTAGATAAATTTACAGATAATCCAGAACATACCAAACCAGCTAATACCATTGCTGCGCTTGAAGTGATAGAGATAGATGATAAGTATGCTAACCTTGCAAAACAATTATTGGGCAATGTTTTTATTGCAGAAAATGAAAACGACATAGCGCAAATTGGAAATGCTTTTGTACTTGAGAAAACGGGAAAATTTGTAAGAGGTAAATACAGTATTACGGGTGGAAGTGTAGGTTTATTTGAAGGAAAGAAAATAGGTCGTGCAAAGAATTTAGAAAAACTACAAGCAGAAATAATTGTGCAAAATGCTAATGTAGCAGCGTTAAAATCAGAGATACAAGCCAAACACAACGAAGTAATTAGTTACAACGAGCAGCTTAAAGAAGCATCTATAAAACAAGCACAACAAGATATTAGTAATTTAACAAACCTTGTTTTCTCACTACAAAATAAAATAGAAAATTTACAGCACCAAAACACTACAGGCACTATACGTGCCGGTGAAATGGAAACACAATTGCAACAAAACCACGATGCCATTGCAGATACAAGAACAGAGTTGGATAAATTTAATACACAGCTAGATGAACTAGCTGATAAATTGCAAGCTGTAGAAGCAGCTTATGCAACTGCGGAGCAAGAATATAATTTTGCAGGTGCAGCATTTAATGAATGCAATATCAATTTTGCAAAGCAACAAAGTAAAGTGGTTTCACTTACTACAGAGTTGGCTTTTAAAACTACGCAGCTAGCAGATTTGCAAGCTCAGGTAGAAAATAGTAGTAATCAATTAAAAGATAGTGACGAAGCTATAAATATTACTGCGGATAATTTAAAAGCCCTAGAAACTTTATTGGTTGAGGTTTTAACCAACAAAGAAACAGAAGAGAAGAAACTAAACGAAGCAGACCAAGCATACTACAACTTGCGTAATGCTTTGCAAGAAAAAGAAACAATGCTTAGGCAAAAGCAAAAGTCGAAAGAGATTATTGATACTTTGCTGAATGAAATAAAAGATAAATTGACTGACCTTAAACTACAACTTAGTAGTATGAAGGAAAGGCTGAGTGTGGAGTTTAAAGTAGACCTTGATGTTATTATTGACGAGCCACGCACAGGTACAGATGCAGTAGAAGATTTGAAAGAACGCAACGAGCGCATGAGAAAGCGTTTGGAAAATATTGGGGAAGTAAACCCAACGGCTATTGAAGCTTATACCGAAATGAAAAAACGCTACGAATTTATTTTGGAGCAAAAGAACGATTTGGTTACCGCAAAAGATAGTTTGATGCAAACGATACAAGAAGTGGAAGCTACGGCCAATCAACAGTTCTTAGAAACGTTTAACAAAACAAGGGAGAATTTTCAAAAAGTATTTAAGGCTTTGTTTACAGATGAAGATACGGCAGACATGGTACTCGTAGACCCTGAAAACCTTGCTGAAACTGGCATTGACATTGTTGCAAAACCAAAAGGAAAACGCCCATCATCTATAGGGCAGCTGAGTGGAGGAGAAAAAACATTAACTGCAACTGCATTGTTGTTTGCCATTTATTTAATTAAACCTGCACCGTTCTGTATTTTAGATGAGGTAGATGCACCGCTTGATGATGCTAACGTAGGTAAGTTTACCAATATGATAAAGCAGTTTAGCGAAAACTCTCAATTTATTATTGTAACCCACAATAAACAAACCATGAGTGCTGTAGATGTTATATACGGCGTAACTATGCAGGAGCCTGGTGTAAGTAAGTTGGTGCCTGT
>JAYUJS010000683.1:0-1783 GCA_043765095.1 Ferruginibacter sp. | reverse complement strand
TCCGCGTTACAACCCCAACCCCGAAGACATGGAAATGCTTCACTCGATGGCCCATGCGGTCAAGGAGCATGGGGCCGATGTGGCGCTTGGCTTTGATGTCAATAAAATCTTCTTCATATTTTGCATATGCTTGTTTGCAAACCTTCATTCCTTTTATTTTCCCACTTGGGAAATTTACATTTAGCAAAAAATGTTTTTCTTGTTTTTTGCCAATTATACCTGCAACTAAATTTGTTATTATTTTTTTTGCTTCGGTAAGGTCGGCATCGTAACTATAATCCATCATAGAAAAACCAATACTAGGTATACCTTCAATGCTTGCTTCCATAGCCGCACTCATAGTACCGCTGTACAATACATTTATAGAATGATTGGCACCATGGTTTATTCCGCTCAAACATATAGTGGGCTTAGCATGTAGCACTTTATCTACGGCTAGTTTTACACAGTCTACGGGAGTGCCGCTGGTTGTCCAGCTTTCTATTTCTCCAAATAAATCCATTTTGCGCATACGCAATGGAGAGCCAATTGTTATGGCATGTCCCATTCCACTTTGTGGTTTATCAGGCGCTACTACTACCACTCTTCCAAGATATTTTACCGCTTCTACTAGTGCTTTTATACCTGGAGAATTTATATCGTCGTCATTCGTAATTAAAATTACAGGCTGTTCTTTTTTAGTTATTTTATTTCTCATTTATTGTTGTTGTCTTTTTTTTCTTGCTTCCATAAAACTTCCTATAAATGCTATTAATGCTATTACATTACTTACAATGCAAGCTAGAAATAAATATTTTTTTGCTCCCCAGTCTTCTATTTTAAAAAAGCGCATAGTGCAAATTATTAGTAATAGAAAAGTAAGTACTACTACTATATGTGCTATAATTTTGTTTTCTGCAGCTACTCCTTTTTGGCAAGCTAAAAATGTAAGTCCAAATACTGCTGGTATTAATGCGGTAATGGCATGTTTTCCTTCTGAATTTACCATACCAAAGTAGCCATATAAACCTGCAGCTAATAATACAATTCCATTTAATAAGTTTGCTTGTGTTGATTTCATTTTTTTTAATTTTTAATTTTAAATTATCCAATCCACAATTTCATTCTCCCATTCTTTTTTATAAGGTGCAGTTATTTTAATGTAGTTATCAGAATAACCTTCCATCATGCCATTTTTATTTACGCTTTCAAATAACACTTTTCTCGATTGCCCAATATGGTTATTTGTAAATGCTTGCATTTTTTCGTAACTAAGATTGCGCAAAATTTTGTTGCGCTCATTGCGTATATGTACAGGTACAACAGGCTTTATGCCTATTGCATGTGTATTATCTCTTTCAGAATAAGTAAATACATGCAAGTAAGAAATATCAAGCCCTCGCAAAAATTCTACTGTCTCTGCGAAGTCTTCATTTGTTTCTCCTGGGAAACCCACAATTACATCTACACCAATACAGCAATGCGGCATAAGTAATTTTATAAGCCTAACTTTTTCTGCATATAGTTCTTTTTTATACCTACGGCGCATTGCTGCCAATGTATTGTTGCTACCGCTTTGCAATGGTATATGAAAGTGTGGCATAAAATGTTTGCTATTGGCCACAAATTCTACAATTTCATTGCTTAGTAAATTGGGCTCTATAGATGAAATGCGATAACGTTTAATTGTATCTAGTGCGTCAAGTTCTTTTATAAGGTCGAAGAAATTTTCTCCATGTTTCTTGCCGCCTGTATACCCTTTGCCGAAATCCCCTAAGTTAATCCCTGTAAGTACGATTTCTTT
>JAYUJS010000682.1:0-4746 GCA_043765095.1 Ferruginibacter sp. | reverse complement strand
CACTACAAAAAAATTTGTTGAAGAGTTTTAACTTTACAAAAATGAGTATTGTCAATAAACTTCAACAAATTTTATGCTTACGCTGTAGCAAGTTTTATATATTTAGTTTATGGAATTAATGCAAGTGTGATGTAACCAATTTCAAAAACTCACTTCTAGTTTCCTGCTTTTCAAACTCACCACAAAATGCAGATGTAGTAGTAGAAGAATTTTGCTTACCCACACCACGCATCATCATACACAAATGCTTTGATTCTATAACAACAGCTACACCAAAAGGCTGTAGGGTGTCTTGTATTACATCCATTATTTGATGTGTTAATCTTTCTTGTACTTGTAGCCTGCGTGCAAAAACATCTACTACCCTAGCAATTTTACTTAAACCAGTAATGTAGCCATTTGGAATATACGCTACATGTGCTTTACCAAAAAATGGCAACATGTGATGCTCACACATGCTATACAGTTCAATATCTTTTACAATTACCATTTCGCTTACATCTTCATGAAACTTTGCAGATTCTAATATAGCTCTAGCATCTTGGGTGTATCCCTGTGTAATAAATTGCATTGCCTTCGCAATACGCTCGGGTGTTTTTATTAATCCTTCTCTATTTGCATCCTCACCTAATAATGAAATACTTTCTTTGTACGATTTCATTAAACCTTCAGTAACATCTTGGTCGTAACTTTCTACTTTTTTGTAAGCCATGTTCGTCTTGTATTTTTATTTTTATACATTAATTCTTTTTTTAACGGTTTCTTTTTGTCAAAAAAAACAGAAACAGGTTTTAATTTTTCCTTACTTATTTAATAGTATTTATAAAAAAATTTGGTAGGGAAAATGTAAAATCAACTAATAAGCCAATCAGCAATTCAATTCTCAAAACAATCCGCAATTTCAAGAAGAAACTTTAAAAGATAAAAAACTTGAATCTTCTTAAACCTTGAATTTTGAACATTCAAAATGCATTAAACTGGGTATTCAACAAAATTACGTTCTGTCTCGTATAATCGTAATTTGAGTTCTAAAGTTTCATTTAAAAATGGTCTTAATAAATTGTAAATGACAATTACGATGTTTTCTGCTGTTGGGTTTAAATTTGCAAATTCATTACAGTCCTCATTTAAGTTTTTGTGATCAAACTTTTCAATTACTTTTTCTTTTATTAAATCACTCAATATTTTTGTATCCATTACATACCCTGTATCAGCTTGCGGTACACCTATTACTTGTACAATTAAATCATAATTATGCCCGTGGTAATGTGGGTTATTACATTTGCCAAAAACTTCGTTGTTCTTAGCATCATCCCAAGCAGGGTTGTGCAAACGATGGGCAGCATTAAAATTCTCTTTTCTAAAAACGGCAACTTTATTGTTAAACATTAGATATTTAGATTTTAGATACAATACAGTTTTTTGTATTGGTTATTTTTATTCAAATTTTATAAACTTCTAGTTTCTAGTTTTGCAAATTTACATATTTGTACATTTGTTTATTTTATGATCTGTATTTTACCCAAAATATTCTGCATATATTTTATCAGTTTCATACAACTTCAATCTATGCAATACTACACCTATTGGCATATTTTGTACCAATTGATTCCAAATACCAATTACTAAATTTTCTATAGAGCAGATTTTGTCTTTTAAAAAAGGCACTTCTACATTTAAATTTTTGTGGTCTAACAAATCTGTTACATGTTCTTTTATGATAATGCTTAGTCGCTTTGCATCAAATACAAAACCTGTATTAGGGTTTGGCTCGCCTTTTACAGTTACATGCAAATTAAAATTATGCCCATGCCAGTTTTCGTTGGCACATTTACCAAAAACTTCTTCATTTTTTTCTTTGCTCCAGCTTGGGTTAAATAATTTGTGTGCAGCATTAAAATGTTCTATTCGAGTTATATAAACCATACGAATTTTAAAATGTTTTTTTAACAAAGATACTTGCTATTGTTTAGATAATAAAACCATGTACGTTAACTTTGTACCATGAAGATTTTAGTAATAGCTGCAACAGAAATGGAGATAGCCCCATTTATATTACAAAACAACCAAGCAGAGATTTTAATAACAGGCGTAGGTGCACCTGCGTGTATGTATGCGCTAACAAAAAAATTAGCACAACAAAAATACAATTTAGTTATACAAGCAGGAATAGCAGGTACTTTTAAAAATCAATATTCTCTTGGTAAAACCTATGCAGTAAAATCTGATTTATATGCAGATTTAGGTATTGAAGAAGGAAACAATTTTTACAGTTTATTTGAGGGTGGTTTTTTAAAACCTAATGTTTTTCCTTACACAGACGGAAAATTAATTAATACAAAAAAAAATTATTTTGAATTAAAAACTGTAAATGCCATTACTATAAATACTGTATCTGATAGCATGGTACAAACAGAATTATTTAAAAAAAAATATGATGCAGATATAGAAAGTATGGAAGGCGCTTCTTTTCATTATGTATGTATACAAGAAAACACAACATTCTTACAAATTAGAAGTATTAGTAATTTTGTAGGTGAGCGTGTAAAAACAAATTGGAAAATGAAAGAATCTATAGAAAATCTAAATGGAAATTTGATACGAATAGTAAATTTAATCACCTTGAATTCGTTACTTTGAACTCTATTATGCATAAACAAATAATATCCATCGGTTTTTCCCCTTGCCCAAATGATACATTTATATTTGATGCATTAATAAACCAAAAAATAGATACAGGTAATTTACAGTTTGAGCCTGTGCTAGAAGATGTGCAAACCCTTAACCAATGGGCTATAGAAGAAAAACTAACGGTAACCAAATTGAGCTATGGGGTATGGCCCTTGGTAAATAAAAATTACAATTTATTAAATAGTGGAAGCGCTCTTGGTAGAGGGGTTGGTCCATTGCTAATTACGAGTGACGAATTGCAAAACACGCATGTGCAAGATTATTTAATTGCCATTCCTGGTAAAAATACCACAGCTCATTTATTGTTTTCCTTAGCATATCCAAATGCAGTAAATAAAATATTTCTACGATATGATGAAATAGAAAATTTTGTTTTAGCAGGAAAAGGCTTGGGTGTAATTATACATGAAAACAGATTTACCTACCAAGAAAAAGGATTAATAAAAATTACTGACCTAGGAGATTATTGGGAAACAAAAACTGGCTTTCCCATACCGCTTGGTGGTATTGTAGTAAAAAAAACAGTGCAACCCATTATACAACAGCAAATAGATATGCTTATAAAACAAAGTATAGAATTTGCCTTTTTAAGCTATCCAAAACTAAACGATTACATACGTAGCCATGCACAAGAAATGCATGAAGATGTAATGCGCAAGCACATTGACTTATATGTAAATAATTATTCATTGGATTTGGGATACGAAGGAAGAGCTGCAATTGAAGAGTTAATGAAAGTTTGGAATAATAATAAAAAATAGAAGATAAATATACTAGAGATAATAAACCACAGATGCTTTAATTTTATTATTAAAATTTACAAAATATAAGTATGCTCTATTTTGAAAAACCTTTCAGCTTCAACCTTTAAACCTTCAACTTTCAAGCGCTTTTGCTAACCCAGCCTTATAAACCTGTAAGCATCTGTCTCTCGCAAAAGTATGCTCCACTATTGGTTTTGGGTAAGAAAACCCTTCAAACTCTGGCACCCATTTTCTAATATATTTCAATTCATGGTCAAACTTTTTTGTTTGTAAATAGGGATTAAAAATTCTAAAGTAAGGGGCTGCATCGCAACCGCCACCAGCCGCCCATTGCCAACCCCCATTGTTAGCAGCGAAATCAAAATCTAACAATTTTTGAGCAAAGTAAGCCTCACCCAATCGCCAATCTATAAGTAAATGTTTACATAAAAAAGAGGCCACAATCATACGCACACGATTGTGCATAAAACCAGTAGCGTTTAATTCTCTCATGCCTGCATCTACAATAGGGTAGCCAGTTTGTCCAACGCACCATTTTTTATAAGCAGATTCATCATCTCTCCATTGTATAAAATCGTAAGCAGGTTTAAAAGCCTTAGCTTTTCCTACATGCGGATAATGCCACAATATCATATGATAAAAATCTCTCCATATCAGTTCATTTAAAAATGTTTCTGATAAGTTTTGAGAATACTTTGCAAGCCTACGAATACTAATAGTACCAAAGCGCAAATGTATACCCAAGTGTGATGTACCTACAACACTTGGAATATCTCTTTGTATTTGGTATTTTTTTACAAGCTCCGCTTCCACACTTTTAGATGGATATGTTTGAGTTGTTTTTTCAAAGCCCATTTGTGCAAGCGTGGGTATTACTTTAGATTTAATTTGTAAAAAGTTATTAAAATATTTTTCTGTTTCATACAATTTCAAATCATCTTCTTTTAAGGCGGCTTTCCATTTTCTACTAAAAGGTGTAAACACAGTATATGGCTTTCCATCATCTTTTGTTACTTCATCTTTTTCAAAAATTACATGGTCTTTGTAAGAAATAAAAATGGCTTTGTTTTTTTGTAATAATGTTTGAATAGTGCCGTCTCTTTCTCTTGCATAAGGTTCATAATCTGTATTGCAAAACACATTTTCTATTTCATATTCTTTAAGTAAAGTTGTAAAAGCCAATACTGGTGTGCTATGTAGCACCTGTAATGTTGCGCCTATTGCATTTAGTTTGTTTTGCATTTCGGTCAAGCTATCGTGTATAAATTGTACACGAGCATCTGCCTTATCC
>JAYUJS010000681.1:0-1786 GCA_043765095.1 Ferruginibacter sp. | reverse complement strand
AAAAAACTTTTACATCGTCTAAAGCCAAATTACCTGCACTTTTTGCATAAGTAAACCTAAACTGTGTAAGTGCCGCAGGCAAAGCTGGTGTAGTGCTTCCATTGTACGTATATATAGTGCCAGTTGTAGGAAGTGGTGTAATATTTTGTATGGTAACCCAAGTACTCCCATTAAAACCTTCTACTAATAATGCAGATGTGGCATTTGTAACTTGCCCTTTTATCCAAAACGACAAATCGGAAGGACTTGTAAGTGAGGGTGTTTGCACCCTATCGTTTGTAGCATCAAATTGTAGGGATGGTAAGGATAAACCATAATTGCTAGCAGAAGTATAAGTACCACCAATGCTAGTAAAAACCCAACCAGTTGGTGCAGAAGTGCCAGCTGCAAAACCTTCATTTAAACATGGGCCTGTAGATACTGTAAGTGTAGCAGATACAGAAGTTATAGAACCACATTGTGCAGTCCCATTTATTATACATTTATATACATACCCATCCATGCCAGAGTTAGTAGCAGCAGTAGTATAACTTGCTGTAGAACCGCCTGTGCCTGTACTAACATTTACAAAACCACTTCCAGTATTTACTTGCCATTGGTAGCTTGCAGCATTAGCAGCTGTTATACTAAAAGTAGCCGCAGTAGGTGTAGATACTGTTTGGTTTGTTGGTTGTATAGAAATAATTGGATTTGTATTTATAGTAACAGCGAATGCTCCTGTACTACTTGCACTCCAGCAAGTACCATTAAAAACTCTTACAAAATAATTGCCAGTTGTGGCAACTGTAAGCCCTGTAGTTGTTGGGTTTGCTGTACTTGTACCGCTTGCACTATTTTGCCAATACTCAGTTGCAGTTGGGTTAGAATAATTTAGTAAAGTGCTACCGCAAGATGGTGTGGTGCCACTAATTGTACCTACTGGGTTTGCTGGCAATGCATTTACCGTTATACCTCCTGATACATTACTTATAACTGATGTACATGGTGCAGCACCCAATAAAACACAATAATAATAAGTAGTACCAAGCAAGGTATTTGATGGAGCATAAGTAGTACTTGTTGCACTAGCTATTAAAGTGCCACCGCTATTACTTGGTACATTATTGCTATACCATTGGTAAGTGGGTGTAGTTCCTAAGGCTATTACATTTAAAGAGGATATTGCCCCGCCTAAACAAACAGATTGAGTAGTTGTAATAGGTTGTGTTGTGATATTTACAGGATTATTAATTGTAACTACCAAACTACCACTCCCAGCACTCCAACAACCTGAAGCATTTTGTGACCTTACATAAAAAGTGCCAGACACTGAAATAGGAAAAGTAGCAGAAGTAGGATTTGATGTAGAAGTGCCTAATGCTGTAATACCTTGCCAATAGTATGTTTCACCACCTGGAGGTACAATTGTATTTAATGATGTAGCACCACAAGATGGATTTGTGCCAGTAACAGTTGGGCTTACTGGGTTTGATGGACCAATGCAGGAGGCAGTCCAAGAAATGTCATCAATAGTAATTCTGCTACCAGCAGCTGTTTGACTAATCGATAAAGTTGTTAAAGTAGAAATATTAATATTACTCCAAGTATAAGAAACTATTGTTGAGGTTGTAGCACCACTTGTGGATTTCGTACCCACAGAACTTCCATTTACGAATAAATTTAATACACCTACATCGGGTGAGCCAAACGGAGCTTTTGCATTTAAAGTAAGACTACCAATACCAGCAGAAAGCTGTGCTGCTGTTAATCCAAAGTTTAAATCTCCATTTTTAATGGTTATAGCTTT
>JAYUJS010000680.1:0-1787 GCA_043765095.1 Ferruginibacter sp. | reverse complement strand
TTTGAGTAAAAAAACGATGATTTGGAGCTAAAACTGTAGTAGCCATTGCTACAGCCATTACAGCAGCATTTGCACCCATAAGCCCAGCGCTACCTCGCATACCTACAATGGGTGGCAATGCATAATAGGCAATAATAAAAAATACCGCTCCTAATAATCCCCCATAAATATAAATGGGTATTATTTTACCGTTACCAGCCATACCTTGTAAAATGTAACCAAATGCCCAAAGCCATATCATATTAGATATACCATTTATAATTCCTCCGCCAGATTCTGTAAACATGTAAGTAAAAAGTGTCCAAGGTCTTGTAGATAATTTTGTAAGACTAGCTGGCATTTCAAACCATTGTATTACATGGCTATAAAAATAATCTTGTGTATTGGCACCAGCAAACACACCTACTTGTACCACCATAAGTATTAAAAAAACTAATGCATTTATTGCAAATAATGCAGTAAGTGCATTATCGCTTGCGCCTAATAAAAATCTATTTTTTTTTGGTAAATTATATTCGTTCTTATGTCTTCTATCTGTTTCACCCATTGTGTTATGTTTTAGTTTGCAAAAATACAAAGGATTTTTGTATGAATTCGCCTGCTGCTAATTCTGGGTAAAATTTATCAAAAGTGAGTTGTTCACTATAATTATAAAGATTAAATTATATTCTAAATGGCTAACGTTGAAATATGTTTTAATGTTCTACATAATTGTTCTTCCCGAAATTTACTTTCGGTAATTTTATAAAAGAATTGACCGTAGGCGAATTCCTACGCAGTATTTAAGAAATCTAACATAGGTTTTACTACAACATACAAAGTGGTAATATTTTTTACAAAATCTTTGTCTAATAATTCAGCATCGCTTACTTTTTTGCTTACAATAAAACTCTTCAATTTCAAAAATTCTATAGCAGGGTTTTCTATATCATAACCTTTGGGTGGTCTTTGCAAAATATCATCTTTGCTTAACCCATTTTCAAAAGTTGCTTTAAATTTTTTTGCATTCAATATTTTTTTCCAATCATTTAAATTGTAATCTATTTCTTGCCTTACCGCTGCAAGTTTGTTAGGCTCGGGGGCCCAATATCCAGCAGCTACAAAGGCTGCACCAGTTTCTATATGTACATAAAAGCCAGCTGTTGCTGCTTTTTTTCCACCTTTAGAAAAAATACAAGAAATATTTGTTTTGTATGGGGCTTTGTTTTTAGAAAAGCGTACATCTCTATTTATACGAAAGGTACAATCTTTGGCATGAAGCTGACCAATTTCTTCATCATGTTTTCCAAGCCCTATTATGAGTTTTTCGGTAATATCTTTTACATCTTCCTTTGCAGTTTCATATTTTTTTCTATTGGCATCAAACCATTCTTTGCTATTGTTCTTCTTTAATTCTGTAAGAAATTGTAGAGTTGTTTTTTGTATCATTTTTAATTTACTTTATCACAGAAATAACATAGGCATAATCTGCACAATGATTGTTGGTTATTTCATTTATAAAAAATCTATCCTTTTGCTTATCAAAAATTAAATACAAAGTTGTATTATTAGCTTTATAACTAATATATTAAGCACTAAATTTTTTATTGTAGCTTGTTTTATACTTTTGCGGTGGAATAGTATAAATAAAGGTTATTATTTTATCAACATAATCAAAAGTGCTTTCCATAAAACCAAAATACTCTTTGTCATATAAAGTAAAAACTAAATTGTATAATTTAGTTTCCAATTCATTAGCAAAATTTATTTCACCCATAATTTTTCAATTCGTTTGTGCAAATTTTCTT
>JAYUJS010000679.1:0-1790 GCA_043765095.1 Ferruginibacter sp. | reverse complement strand
TTTTAAAAACAAAATGCTGCATGCAATATTTGCAGCAACATTTTATCTTATACACTTCCCCCAAAGTGTAGTGTGTTTTATTAGATATTTAATTTAGCTTATTTTAATAATGTTACATGCCCTAAGTAATCTACCTTTTTGCCTGTAGCTTGGTCTATTGAGCAACTAGTTTTAATACCTGGCAGTTCCAAACTGCATTGTTATTTTCAACTAAACCTGTGAGTGTATATTTTACGGGCATGGTTGAGTTTGGTGAAATTGGCGTCCATTTTAAACCAGATGGGTATGGAATTATCCATGGCGGCACTTTTTTTCATTAATATTTTTTCTCCGTTAGCAGTTTCTCAAACAGTTTCTTGTTCACTATTACCAACAACATTTATGGTTGTGCCAATTAAAGTAGATACAAGTTCCTCATCACTCAATGCCTAAACTTTTGACATTGCACGGAGTGGAAAAGTAATTTTAGTTCCTCTTTTTGCCTTTGATTGTTCTTGTGTTGTTGCTACAGTTTTGGCTAGTTGTGCCATTGCAGCTTTTTATAACATTACTGCAATGCATATTAATATTACATCTTTTTTATTGTATTTATTTTAATATTTTGCTTACTTTATATTCAGTTTTCGGCTTCGCTATTTTTATTTTTAAAATATTTTTGAATAACTAAGTAAGATACTTTGGCTATAAAATGGCTTAAATGGGCTTGCAGCAAAATCTCCTTTTAATGCAGCTCTGTGTGTGAGGTATAAGTTTTTTATTAATCTAAATTTTGTAATGAACAAACCATCCATCAATCCATTTTTAGCTATTTTTTCAAAATAGTTAGAAGATAAGCTAAGGCGGTATTGCATTTCTAACCATGTGCCAATTTTTTTATCGTACCAAAAATTTATTTCTGCCCCTAGTCTTTTAAACAAATGCTTTTTAAAACTACCCGTAGCGGTGGTATCGGTTATAAAAATTCCTTTGTTTAATATTTCATCATGCTTTACACCATATAAATTGAAAGAGTATGGTGAAATAGAAATACGCAAATTTTTATTTGGCTGCCATTTAAAGCCCGGCGAAATGGTAATGTCGTAAGGGCTTAAAAAACCTTGTATTTTGCCCAATACATTTATATCTTTAAAATAATCACCATCGTAGATAGTAAAAATAGAAGTAGCTGTTTTTGCAATTAAATTAAAATTCCATTTTTTTGTTTTACCAATGGCAATAGAAAAATCGTGCAGGGTTGCAAGCTCGTCTGTTACTCGTTGTATATGTGCTGCTGTAGTAAGGCCAGATTTTTGTAACCCAAAAATATAATGCAACTCATTTGTCATAGCAAAGCGTGCATCTTCTTTTGCGTAGTTAACCCCAAGGTCTATGCTGGTTGTACCACTAAAGCTTTTTTTATCAGTACCGCTTGGGCTGTTAAACTCTAGCAAATTGCCAAGGTTAAAACCTATACCTACGTTAAAAATCCAATTTTTTAATACGGGTGTTATTTCTTCGGTAATTGGTTGTACAATTTTGACAAATATTTTATTTTGTACCAAATTACTATCGTAAAAGTTTTGCTTAACAGAGTCCACCAATGTCTTTAATATTTTAGTTTTAAAAACTTTACTTGCAGAGTCTGCGTAAGCGTATTCATATTTATCTACTGTTGCTTTTAATATTTTGCAACGTATTTGTGTGCTGTCTTTTTTGTAAATGATGTCTCGTTGGGCAAAAGTTTGCTGAAGGCTCAAAAAAGAGATGAATATAAAAAAAAGGGATTTCATTTTATTAGGTTTATAATTTTA
>JAYUJS010000678.1:0-4762 GCA_043765095.1 Ferruginibacter sp. | reverse complement strand
AAGCAATAAAAAATTGTTAGAACTAATTTTAAAAAGAGGAAAAATTTTTATTTAAGAATATCATTTTACTTTATTTAAATTTTTTATAAAAAATAAATAAATAAAATGTAATTACTAATAAAGTAGGACTTAAATACGTAACATAAAAAATATAAAAATTATTAAATTAAAAAAATTAACGGAAATAGAAAAATTTATGCTAAACAAATTTAACTTTTCTACTTTCTCAATACAATTCTAAAAGTAGTGCCAGCTCCAATCTCACTATGCTTTACATATAATGATCCTTTGTGGTAAATATCAATAATTCTCTTACTGAGCGATAATCCAAGTCCCCATCCACGCTGCTTTGTTGTAAATCCAGGCTTAAAAACGTTCGCTATATTTTTTTTGCTTATTCCTTTTCCATTGTCTTTTACGTCTATTAAAATTTGCGTTGCCTCATTCTTTAATCCAATATTAATTTCACCTTTTCCATCCATTGCATCTAAAGCATTTTTTAATAAATTTTCTATTACCCAATCAAATAAAGGCGGGTTTATAAATGCATTAATGTGACTATTCCCATTAACATTTATATTAAAAACTACCTTTTCTGGTGAGCGTTTTTTTATATAACTCACCATATTTTCTACTTGCATAATCAAATTTGTTTCTTCAAGTTTTGGTGTACTACCTATTTTTCCAAATCTATCACTTACTAGTTTTAGTCTTTCTACATCTTTGTTCATTTCTAAAGCAATTTTTTCAGTAGCAGGGCTTTCTTTCAACATTTCCATCCATCCTTGCAAAGAAGATATAGGAGTACCTAATTGATGAGCAGCTTCCTTTGCAAGCCCTGCCCACACTTGGTTTTGTGTACTTTTACTCTTTGTAGAAATTGCAATGAAAATAATAATTATAAAAAGTATTGCTACAATTAATTGTACAATAGGAAAATATCTTATTTCAATTAGCAAGTCAGATTCACCATAGTAAGTAAAGTTTTTTTCTACTTGATTTAAAGGATTTTTCCAAACTATTGGTGAATTTATAATTTTTAAATCAGCTAATTTTTGAATAAGAAAAAATTTATCAGTTGCAATTTCAGCAGAATCATAATTAGAAAAAATGATGCTATCTTTTTCATTTGTTTGTATTAAAGGGATATCTTTACTGTTGTCTAAGATAATTTTAGTAGCTAATTTTGTGTCAGTATTATTAATATTATTCAAATCATTTACTGCCTCTACGTACTGTTCTATTTTAGTTTTTTCACCACTAGCAATTTTTTTTGCTAAATAATTACTAAATAAAATACTACCCAAAATAAAAGTAATAGCAATTATTCCTAATAATGTTCTAAAATTTAAAAAACGGTCAAGCATCGTTAAAATTAATAAATATAGGAATGTATCACGCTAAAATTTAAAAATAAAGTAAATTTGCAAGAATGAATAACTTACAAATTGACAATTTACCTTCTGTAGCAGTTGTTATTTTAAATTGGAATGGAAAATTTTTTTTAGAAAAATATCTTCCTTCTATATTGGCTTCTACTTATAAAAATTTACAAATAATTATTGCAGATAATGCAAGTACTGATGACTCAGTTGATTTTCTAAAAGAATATTATCCAAAAATAAAAATAATTGAAAATAAAACAAATGACGGGTTTGCAAAAGGTTATAATAATTCATTAAAACAAGTATCGGCTGATTATTTTGTATTACTTAATAATGATGTGGAAGTAACGCACAACTGGATAGAACCTATTATTACTTTAATGGAGGCAGATAAAAAAATTGCAGCCTGCCAGCCTAAAATTTTATCAGAAAAAAATAAGCAATTTTTTGAATATGCAGGTGCAGCTGGTGGGTGGATTGATAAATTTGGATACCCATTTGCTCGTGGGAGAATTTTTGAAAATATAGAATTAGATAATGGTCAATATGAAGATGTACAGCCATGTTTCTGGGCTACAGGTGCAGCCATGTTTGTACGTTCAACTGTATTTAAACAATTAAATGGTTTTGATGAGTATTTTTTTGCACACCAAGAAGAAATAGACTTATGCTGGCGTATGCAATTGAGCGGCTACAAAATATACGTGCAACCTAAATCTGTAGTTTATCATTTGGGCGGAGGCACATTGCCAAAAGGAAATTCAAAAAAAACATACCTTAATTTTAGGAATAACCTAATAATGATTTATAAAAACACTTATGGTGTTTCTCTATTTGTAAAAATATATGTAAGATTAATGTTAGATGCAATCGCAGCCTATAAAGCGTTATTTTCTGGAGATATAAAATATTTTTTTGCTGTATTCAAAGCACATATTTATTTTGCAATTTGGTTTTTATTTCATCAAAAAAAGTCACTTTTTGTAAGAGAAAGTAAAAAAGAATTATCAGGTTGTTACAATGGAAGCATACTCTGGCAATATTATTTTAAAAAGAAAAAAGTTTTTTCAGAAATTATTAATTCCAAATAAATTATTTTAAAAAGAAGCCCTTATTTTTGCAATATTGAAATACTAAAATATGAATCAAGAAATTATAGAAAATAAAGACAAGGATTTTGCTCACAATTGGGTATCGTCCTCAAAATTTATTTGGAAAATGCAAATATTTGCTGTTGTAGTTATTATTTTATCTGCATGCGTAGCACAATATCAACATCGTTATAAAGGTAAACCAAAGGTAAACGTGCCAGAAAATACTTTGTACGATCCAAAATACAAATAAAGTTTTTTAATTAAAATACAATTCTTATTTTTGCAATCCCAAAAATATATTTCAAATTTTTTGAGTAGCAAGAATAGTTCTTTTAATAATGCGGAAGTAGCTCATTTGGTAGAGCGCGACCTTGCCAAGGTCGAGGTGGCCGGTTCGAGCCCGGTCTTCCGCTCACAAAAACTCCTGCAAATTGTAGGAGTTTTTTTTATACTCTCTTCTTCAATTTATGGGGAAGTTTGTTATAAAGTTGCCCCGGTGGTGAAATTGGTAGACACGCAGGACTTAAAATCCTGTTTACAGCAATGTAAGTAACGGTTCAACTCCGTTCCGGGGCACTTATAGAATTTTGAACTAAATTAACAACAGGACTATCTTTTATAAGTAGTCCTTTTTCTTTGACAATCAATTCGTTATTACAAAAAAAAGGGTGCAAAAATGTGGTTCGATAAGTTTCATTGGTATATCTTAGATTATTGCCAAAAATTGTCTTAATAAAGAGTCTTTTTTTTGTGGCATCCATGGCATTGTAGGCATTGCGTAGGTTTAAAAACTTTAGTAAAATAAACTGCATTTGCTGTATGTAATCGTTATTGCTATTGCTTTTTAGCTTTATTTCATTTTCTAAAAATATTTTTCTAGTTTTTAATTCCAGTATTTTTTTGTTAAAAGTTTCTGGGTTTATATTTTGGTTCGATAAGTATCTTTCCTCAGTAGTTTCAATAGTCCTTTTTAGAGTGCTAAGCTCTTTTTTAAAAGCAGTTATTTCATTGCCTTTATCTTGTAAGTAGGCTGCAATTTTGTAACTCATGTTTTCCTTAAACCAATCTACATCATCAGCAGAAAATGTTAGAGCATCTAATAAATCCTCAAATTTGTCATGAAGTTTTTTTGCAGGTAGGTTTTTTCTATGCTCACTGCATAAGTAATACCAATAGTACTTACTCCTACCCTTACTATTGCCAGCAGTCATTATTTTACCACACCAGCAGCGTAGTAATCCTCGCATGGGTACTTCATCACTATTTTGTATGCTAGTTTGCTTTGCTTGCCCTTGTGCAGCCCAATATTCATTTTCGGTAATAATACTCTGGTGCTTTCCTTTAGTCCAGTATTCGGGTCTATTTTGATATGTAGGTACTTTTATCATGCCAGCATAAGTAGCATTTTTTAAAATTCCTTGTATTTGGCTATTACCTTTTTGAGTATATCCTTTAGGCTTTAGCAACTTTCTTATATTTTCAGGTGCCAACCACTGGCCATGTAACTTGTAAATTTGTTTTACAAGTTCCGCCTTTTCTGGCACTATTTCCAAAGTGCCTTTATTATCAGTAGTTCTTACATTTTTGTAGCCATATGGGGCTGCATTGGTACAATACCCACTCATGGCAGCCTGCACTATTCCTGCCTTGGTACGTTTACGAATATTAAGCAATTCGCTTTCGGCCATCATTAGCTTAAAGGCACGCATCATATAGCTATTTGGATCGCTATTATCTATCTCTAATGTTTCTGTAGTGGCTTGTACTTTTATACTATATTTATCTTGTAGCTGCTTTATTTTTGTAAGCGCCTCAGCAAGATTACGGCTAAACCTATCGTAATCTGAAATAACTAAGTGTGTAATACCTTTAGTTTTTTTTATAAAAGATTCTAGTTTTTTAAAATCTGGCCTGTCAAAAGTGTAGGAGCTTTCGCCATTATCTTCAAATATTTCTAACAGTTCAATATTGTTTTTTATGCAAAATTCTGTTATTTGCCTACGTTGGTTTTCTAAGCTGTGGTGCGACTGTTCTACCGTACTTATTCGAGAGTAACCAATTGCTATCATTTTATAAACATATTTTTTTCTACTTCAAAAATCCAGTTAAAATTTATTTCAAAATGTAAACAAGCAGTTTCAATCTGCTTTATTGTAAAACTCATTTTACCTTTTTTTATAGGTACATAGTTTTGTTTACTTATTTTTATAATTTCAAAAAATTGTTTGTTGCTTTCTATTTTACCAAGTGTTTTTAAAGTTTCTATTAGCAAAATCATTTTTC
>JAYUJS010000677.1:0-4764 GCA_043765095.1 Ferruginibacter sp. | reverse complement strand
TTTATGCCAGGGCATGGCGGCTTTTTAGATAGGTTTGATTCATTATTGGTAGCTGCACCTTTTGTATGGTTATATGTACAAATTTTTGTAGTGTAATTTTTTAAAATATTCGAAAAAATATTTATCTCAATTTCATTTATTGAAAATTTTATTTGTTATTAAAATTTATTGAGAATTAATTTTTCAATAACTATAAATCACTTGTGTATAAAATAGGTTTGATTTTTCATTTAAAAAATTTGCTTACAAAAAACTCCTCGTTTTTTTATAAACGAGGAGTTTTTTTTAAACACAATAAATTTACTCTGTATCTTCTTTTTCTTTTAATAATTTTATTAAATCTAATGCTTCTGCCACCACATCGCACATTATAGTTATAAGTGAGCCAGGCTTAGCTGTATTATAGGCATGCATAATGGCATCTTTTTCATTTAAAATAATGGTAAGTGGTATTTCCTTATCTTTTACAGAGTTTATACCTTCTACTAATAAGTCCACAATATTTTCTGCTGTACGTCCACGCAAGTGCTTGTCTTGCCTAATAATAATTTCATCAAAATGCTTTGCAGATATTACGCCAAGTTCTCTTATGTCTTCATCTCTTCTATCGCCTGTGCCACTTATAATACCCACTTTTGGTGTACCATCTAGCTTGCTTACAAAGTCGCAAAGCAATTGTAAGCCAGCAGGGTTATGTGCAAAATCTGCTAAAAACTTAAAGTGTTTAAATTGAAATAAATTTAATCTGCCTGGTGTTTGTGTAGGCGATGGTATAAAGGTTTCTAATGCCAATTTAATATCTGTTATTTTAATATTTCTGTATAAATAAGTAGATAAGATGGCTGGTAAAGTATTCATAACATTGTGTAAAGCCTTGCCACCATAGGTTATAGGTATGTTTGATACTTTTTCTACCCTTATTTTCCAAGTGCCTTTCATAATGGTTACATAACCATTTTCAAATACAGATGCATACCCACCTTTTTTGCAATGTGCAATTATACGAGGGTTATTTTCATCCATACTAAAAAGTGCAATATTACATTTTAGGTTATCCCTCATGCCATACACCAAATCATCATCTGCATTTAAAATAGCAAACCCATGCTTATACACCGTTTCAGGCACAATAGATTTTACCCTTGCCATTTGTTCCAAACTATCAATACCCCCCAAGCCCATGTGGTCTGCTGCTACGTTTGTTACAATGGCAATATCACAATTTCTATAGGCCAATCCACTTCGTAATATTCCACCTCTTGCACTTTCAAGCACCGCAAAATCTACTGTAGGGTCTTTTAGTACAAAGTGTGCAGATGCAGGGCCAGTGCAGTCTCCCTTCATCATCATTTGGTTTTGTATGTACACTCCATCACTAGTTGTATAACCTACTTTATAGCCAGCCGTTTTTGCAATATGTGCCACCAAGCGGGAGGTAGTGGTTTTACCATTTGTACCTGTAATGGCAATAATTGGTATCAATCCATTATTTTCTTTATTAGGAAAAAGCATATCAATTACTGGCTCAGCTACGTTACGTGCAATACCTTCTGAGGGCTCTATATGCATACGGAAACCTGGTGCAGCATTCACTTCTAGTACTGCACCACCATTTTCTGCAATGGGTACTTTTAGGTTAGGTGCCATTATATCTATGCCACAAATATCTAGCCCAATAATTTTACTTATTCGTTCTGCCATAAAAATATTGAACGGATGCACCTCATCTGTAACATCGGTAGAAGTGCCGCCAGTACTAAGGTTAGCTGTAGGTTTTACATGTACCATTTCTCCCTTTGCAGGAATAGTTTGTAAGGTATATCCTTTATCATCCAACATTTTTTGTGTAAAATCATCTATAGTAATTTGGGTTAATACTTTTTCATGCCCATATCCTCTGCGTTCATCCTTATTGGTTTCTTCTATTAGCCACTGTATGTTATGCACACCATCGCCTGTAACAGCAGCTGGGGTTCGAAGTGCGGCACAAATAAATTTATTGTTGATGCATAAAACCCTAAAATCAAAACCTGTTATAAATTTTTCTACAATTACGGTCCTTCCATATTTTTGTGCAGCTTCTAGCGCTTGTAATGCTTGCTCATAGTTTACAATATTAGTGCTAGCACCTTTGCCATGGTTGCCGTTTAGCGGTTTAAGTACTACAGGATATCCAATACGGTCAATGGCTTCTTGCAAGCCTTCTTCGCTGCGAATTAAGCTACCCTTTGGTACCGGTATTTCAGCTGCCTCTAGTAGTCGTTTTGTTTCATCTTTATCGCCTGCAATATCTACACCAATACAGCTGGTAGTGCCAGCTATCGTAGCTCTTATGCGTTGTTGGTTTATGCCATAGCCAAGTTGTACAAGGCTACTTTTATTAAGCCTAATAAATGGAATACCACGCTTTGCAGCTTCTTCTACAATGCAGCCTGTGCTTGGCCCTAGCCTAGTTTCTTCTCTAAGTTCTCGCATGGTTTGTATATCTGCCGCAAGCTCATAATCATTACCTGTTATCAATGCTTCACATATTTTAAACGCTGCCTTTGCTGCGTAAATACCCACCGCCTCTTCCATATAATTAAACACTACATAATATTCCCCTTCTTTACCCGTACCACGTGTGCGCCCAAAGCCCATATCCATACCAGCAAGGGTTTGTATTTCTAGAGCTATATGTTCCATTACATGCCCCATCCAAGTGCCTTCATCAACCCTCATAAAAAAACCACCTTCACAATCTTCGCTACACCTGTGCGCTTTTAATGTTGGTAATAATTTTTCTAAGTTTTTTCTAAAACCAGCTATCAAGTTGGTAGGCTGTTGTTCCATTTCTTCAAGGTCTAGCTTCATTTGTATGAGCTTGCCTCTGCGAACACTCCAATAGTTAGGGCCTCGTAATGCTTTTATTTCTACAATCTTCATAAGCTGCTGTGTTGTTGGTGTAAATAATATTGTGAGAAAGTAAATTAAGGAATTGTGTTGGTATTACAAAAAAAGGGGGTGAAATGGGAAGAGTTGAAACTATTTTTATTAAGTAAATCAAAGTAGATTTCATTATTAAAAATATTTATTTTACAACATGAATAATTATTCATCATTATTTTTTAAAATAATTTAATTTCTCCTTTAGCTAGATGAAATTATTCATAATTATTTTTTGATTTTTCTAAAATTTTAGAAATAAAAAATAATTTTTTTAAAATGGGTAGTATTTTTTTAGAAGCTGTTAATTTTTCACAGCACGTATAAAATATTTTCCGCCAAGTGGCAACCATTTTAAATATTTTTCTAACCAAATTATCTTTTTAAAAAAAGAAATAATTGGAAAAAAAATAAAGAAAAAATTATTTGTTACAATAAATTGTCCATTTGTTAATATTTTTTTTGTGTAACTATTATATAAGAGTTTTGCATCTTTATCAAACACACATGTATTAACTAAATATTTTGTTAATGGGTTTAAAGGATTGTGCTCAAATAAATATAACCTACCACCTTTTTTTAATATTCGATAAATTTCTTTTAATAATATATTATGCAAAGAAAAATTTACATGATGTAGAACACCTGCTATAAATACAATATCAAATGAGTCATCTGTTTCATTAATTTCTAAACCATTAAATATTTCAAAAATAGTATTAGGAATATTCTTTTCAACCGCCTCATCTATACTTTTTTTTGAAACATCAATACCAGTTATAAACCAATTTGAAAAATATTTACTAAAAAACAATTCGCTTGCGCCATCACCACAACCAAAATCTAATAATTTGAGCGTTTGTTTTTCTTCAAATTCGAACAATTTTTTTACTCTCATTTCTGCAAAATAAAAACTATCTGCACCAGATAATTTGATATTGTCTGTATGTATTTTTCTATAGTTTACTGCAAATTCATCAAATTCATCAAATATTCTTTCTTTCATATTTTTTTAATTATTGTATTTTGCGTGTATGCAATTATACGAAAATTCATATAAGATAAATTTAAAAATGATTTTAGCTTTCTTTATTATAATGGTAGTAGGGTTGTTCCCTGTTGCAACTTTCTTATTTGCGTTAAAAAATGATGCTTTTACAGGATATTTTCCACCTAAGTTTTTTATGAGCGAAAGTATTCATTCAGGTTCAATTCCACTTTGGAATCCGTATATCAATTTTGGAATACCTCAGTATGGGGATATGAGCAGTGGTTTTTGGAGCCCAATTACATGGTTTTTTTCATCTACTATTGGCTACAATGCATATACTTTTACTATAGAATTATTAATGTATATTTTTATTGGAGGTATTGGAATGTTCAAACTATTATCATATTGGGGAATTTATGATAAAATTAAGTTTATTGCAGGTATTTCATTTATGCTTTGCGGTTTTAATATTGGTCACTTACAACATTTCAATTGGATAAGTGGGGTATCTTTTTTGCCATGGTGTTTATGGAGCTATCTAATTTTGCTAAAAAAATATTCGCTTAAAAATGCTATATTAACTGCACTAATTTTTTACTTATTTGTTTCATCTGCACATCCTGGTATTAGTATTGTATCGGTATATTTTTTTTTTATAGTATTTTTATTTTCTTTTTTTCAAAATAAAACAGAAACAAGTTTTCTATATAAAATTAAATACTTTTCTAAAGTACACTTTTTATTTATATTGTTTTTCTTATTGCTTTCAGCTGGTATGATAGCTGGATATTTAGATATTATTCCACATTTTTCTAGAGGAGATAAACTTTATTTAGAAAATTCTTTAG
>JAYUJS010000676.1:0-1796 GCA_043765095.1 Ferruginibacter sp. | reverse complement strand
GATGTGAAGCAGTACCTTCGGAAGTCAATTCTTTTAATGTATTGAAATATTGGTGTGCTTCAGCGTCAAGATTTTTGATGGTTTCAAAAAAAACTTTAACTTCTTGCATCACACTATTTACTTGCTCTGAAATTTCAAGTATTCTTTCGTGTTCTACTTTGATACTTGCAGAGGTGGTATTGGCATAATCCTGAGCAGCTTCTACGCTCATCATACCACCTTCCATTTCTATATTTTGCTTTGCCATTTTAAATAAAATTTATTGATTAAAAATATTTTGTTTTTGAAATATGAAAAATTGTTTTCGTATTTGATGATGCAAAGATGCAGTGCTTTTTTATTCAAAAAGGGAAATAAGTGGGAAATAAGTGGGAAATAAAAATTTATATATTGCTTAATAAAATATTAAGTGTAAATTTGTGCTAAATTTAATTGTTTAACAAAATTTTCTAAAAAAATGAGTGGAAAGAATGAATTACTTAATAAAGTTGTAACTAGCTACACAGATTATACAGATCAACAAAACTCAACAATACCTGGGCAGATTGTGGGAGGAAGTCAAATTGTATCTACGATAGTTACAGATACAATTAAGGTTTTGTCCAATGTTAATGCAAGAGATTTTAGTAGGACATTAACAAGTATTGAAAAAGTTCTCAAAAAATTTGGTGGAGACCCTTCTGCATTCAATAGACTTAGGGATGTAACCTACTGGATTAACAAGAATAAAATAGCAGAGGTTGGTTTAGCAAAACTAGAAAAATATGGTGGTTATGCAGATATTGTAGATAAAATAAATACTATTGCGCCAAATGCTATCAAAGTTGTTACCTCCATAATTACAATGACGCAAATAATAGAAAATGATAAACTTTCTAATAAAGAAAAAACAAAAGCATTTAATATTGCTTTTGCTTCTTTGAAAGATGGAAGTGCAGAGTTATCTTTTTTAGTAATAGATATGACTTTTGGTAGAATTCCAATCTTAGGTCCAATTGTGTCTAGTATGGCAGAAGGTCCATTTAAGAAATTTGTAAAGAGTGATACTTTCCAAAATGGTGTCAATTGGTGGGAGGCACAAAATGAAAAATTAGTGGATAAAATTGCAGAAAAAACTGGTTTGAAAGATTTGATTAAAGAGAAAGCAAAAGAATATCGTAAAGAGCATACGCCTAAAAATATAGTATTGGCACAGGATAATACAATCTCTAATATTCCAGAAATTTTAAAGCCAAGAAATTTTACGCCAAGTACAATTATTGACTTAACAGAAGTTTCTCGAACTTCTGTTACCTCTTCTCGTGAATGTATCAAACAAAATCCAATTTTATCAAGATAATATTTTTATAATATGCTTAATATCCAAACCAAAAAAATAAACGAATTTTATGAACAATGGCTTTTGGCATTGCAGCCTTTAGAAAAGCAAGAGTTAAAAGATAAAATTGCGCTTGCTAAAAGAGCTTTATTGAGCAATACATTACAAAACAATGTTATGGTATTGTGTTATGGTGCGTTTGATAAAAAGGAGGAAGCAGCAAGAGATGCGTTTTTAACATTGCCTATTGAAACCAATGTAGATGCTACGATTAGCATCAAAGAACAAGGCTATGCTGTTACGCCTTCGCAAGTAGTGGATAGCAAAAGTATGTCTTGTGTGTTTTGGGTTAGTACTGCTGAAAACCAAATGAAGGCGATGCAACATATAAAAATCCTGCTGCCAAGTTTGCCTACTGCAATTATTGTAGCATCGGATATTACTTTTTTTAAAGAAAATATTCATGCCATAGATTTTC
>JAYUJS010000675.1:0-4775 GCA_043765095.1 Ferruginibacter sp. | reverse complement strand
TCCCGAAAAACTTCCTTTTGCAAAGTTTACTAGTGTATTTGATTTTGCATGTTGCGAAATCATAATTAAAAAAAGAAATAATATTTTTTTCATAATGTTAGTATTTGAAACAATGTTGCAAATATAATAAAATGAAACAATGTTGCAAATATTTTTTTGAACTTTATTTGAAAAAAAACTATTACCAAAATTTGGGTAAAAACTAAATCTTTACGAATATTTTTTTGAAATCTTCAAAAGCACATCAATTTTTATGAAATTAAATAAATTAAAGGTCTAATTTTTTTATATAAAAGATAAATTATTACTAAAAAAATTAGCTATTCACAATCTTTCCACAGCTATTCACATTTAATGCACAGTATTTATCTAAAAAAAGCACTTGTAAATCAATACCACAGGGCATATAAGCATTGTGGAAAAATATGTATGCCATAAAAAGTGTATAAAAGTGGTAAAAAGTGTTATTTTGTGTAAAATACTTACAAATAAACATTTTTATTACAATGATTAGCTTTTTAGGCGAATATGAATCTACCATCGATACAAAAGGACGTTTCCTTTTGCCAGCTGCTTTTAAAAAGCAGTTAGGTGATGTTGCGACTCAGTTTGTGATAAATAGAGGATTTGAAAAATGTTTAACCCTTTATCCACAACAAAGTTGGGAGCCCATTTTTACAAACATAAGCCAATTGAACGATTTTGACCCTAAGGTGAGATCCTTTCGTCGCTATTTTTTAAATGGTGCTACTCCAGTAGAGTTGGATACAGCAGGTAGATTATTGCTCCCAAAAAATTTATTGAGTCATGCAGTGTTGGAAAAAGATATCGTACTCGTATCTGCACTTAACAAAATTGAGATATGGGATAAAAAAGCTTATGACCAGTTTTTTGATAGTATGACGGATGAGAGTTTTAGTGACTTGGCGAATGAGGTGATGAACCGCCCCTTTAATTTCCCGAAGGGGGACTTTAGTTTGTGAAAAAGGAAATTTAATTAATTGTTGAAGTTGGTTGAATGGTTTATTAGTTGATTAGGCAGTTAGAAAGAATTTGAATTTTCTTTTATGATTCAAAAAAGTTGAAATAATGAGTGAAGCAAAAAATATTATAGAGGTGAAATCAACCAACCAACTAATCAACCAATCAATAGAAATAAATGAACCAATAACTAACTACCATACACCAGTTTTACTAAAAGAAGCCATAGAGGCTTTAAACATAAAAGAAGACGGCGTTTATGTGGATTGCACATTTGGTGGTGGAGGTCATAGCAGAGAAATATTGAAGCACTTAGGTGCAAATGGAAAATTAATAGTGTTTGACCAAGATGAGGATGCAAAGAAAAACGTGCCGGATGATGAACGTGTGATTTTTGTACCACAAAATTTTCGCCACCTACAACGGTTTTTACGTTTGCATAAGCATACAAAAGTAGATGGTATTTTGGCAGACTTGGGTGTATCGAGCCATCAGTTTGATACAGCGGAAAGAGGTTTTAGTACAAGGTTTGATGCATCTCTTGATATGCGAATGGATAGTAGACAAAAGGCAACAGCAGCAACGGTTTTAAATACATATAATGAATTGCAGTTGCACAAATTGTTTGAAAAATATGGAGAAGTAACAAATTCAAAAACGCTTGCAAAAACAATAATAGAACAACGAATAATAAAACCATTTACAACCATCAATACATTTAAACAAAGTATTGCAGCAGTTATAAAAGGAAATCCAAATAAATACCTAGCTCAAGTTTTTCAGGCACTACGTATAGAAGTAAACGAAGAAATGAAAGTGTTGGAAGAAATGCTGACACAAACAATACCTGTTTTAAAAGAAAATGGTAAAGTTGCCATTATTACGTTTCATTCTTTAGAAGATAGAATTGTAAAAAATTTTTTTAAAAATGGTGCGGTAGAAGAACAAGAGGCAGATGATGTGTATGGCACGAAAGCAGAAAATCCACTACTAACCATTACAAAAAAACCAATAGTGCCAACGCTGGCAGAACAAAAATTAAATACAAGAAGCAGAAGTGCAAAACTAAGAATAGCACAAAAAAAATAAATGTCAGAAGAAAAAATAGATAGCAATACAGAAGTGCCAAAAATTGATTGGAGAATAATTTTTAACTACAATAGAATAGTTAAGAATATTCCATTCTTTTTGTTTTTGGCCATTTTGGCAATACTCTATATATACAATGGTCATCATGCAGATAAGCTAGTAAGAAAAATAGCCACTACAGAAAAAAATATTAAAGAATTAGAATACGAATACAAAACAGTGAAGAGCGATTTGATTTTTAGAAGTAAAGCAAGTGAATTGGTAAAAGCTGTAGAGCCATTGGGGTTGAAAGAGCCAAGAGTGCCACCAATGCTGCTTAGTGATACGGTGGCGAGAAAGAATGGGGTAGTGGGGAGTGGTGATAAGTAAGTGGGTGTGGCATTTTGCAAGAAGCATTTTGCAAGAAAGACTTTAAAGATTACAAAATTGTTCCGTAGGAACTAAACATTGGTAGAAGAAATAAAAAATTAAACAAAATAAAGCTCTGTAAGAGTTTAAGATTGGTAGAGATTATATTGATAAAAGAATGGATATAAAAAAAGATATATTATGGAGAGTGTATCTATGCTTCATAGCAATGATAGTGCTTTGTATATGTGTGCTTGGTAGGGCTGTTTATATTCAAAGAGCAGAAGGTAAATTTTGGAGAGGGATGAGTGATAGTCTGCACATAAAATCGCAACCGATAATGGCAGAAAGAGGAACGATTTATAGCGAAGATGGAAATATGCTGAGTACATCTGTTCCTGTATTTGATGTGTTTGTAGATTTTGCTGCCGATGGATTAAGGGAAAAAGAGGGGAAACGTTTTAAAGAAAATATTGACTCATTGAGTATTTGTTTGGCAAATTTATTTGGAGATAAAAATGCAGGAGAATACAAGCAGATGATGCAGCAAGCATACAACGATAAGGAACGTTATTTTATTCTAAAAAAGAAAATGACGTTTGACCAATATTTATTAATGAAAAATTTTCCATTGGTGAGATTGGGTAGAAACAAAAGTGGTTTTATTGTAGATACAAAAGATAAAAGAATTAACCCGTATGTATTGCTTGCTAATAGAACGATTGGGTTGTCAAGACAAGATTTTTCAAAAAATGTAGGATTAGAATTAACGTACGATAGTTTGCTAAAAGGTACAACAGGGCAGCGTTTGATGCGTTATGCAGCTGGTACATACTTGCCAGTAGAAGGCTCGGAGCTTGACCCTGTAAATGGAAAAGATATTGTAACAACGTTAGATACTTACATACAAGATGTAGCTGAAAATGCACTCATGAAAATGATGGTAAATAACAATTCATTGCACGGTACTGCTATTGTAATGGAAACAGCTACAGGAAAAATAAAAGCCATTGCAAATTTAGGAAAACAGGCAGATGGAAATTATTTAGAAGATATGAACTATGGCATTGGTAAAAAAACAGAGCCAGGTTCTATTTTTAAATTGGCCACTCTTATGAGTTTGTTTGAAGATGGATATGTAGAACTTGATACAAAAGTAAATTGTGAAGGAGGAAGAAAAATTTTCTATGGGTTAAAAATTTCTGACTCACATTTAGGTACTTATGAAACTACATTAAAAGAAGCTTTTGCAGCAAGTAGCAATGTGGCTTTTGCAAAACTAGCTGACCAACATTATCATAAAGAGCCGCAAAAATTTTTAGACCATTTGCATAAAATGCGTTTAGATATAAGTACAGGAGTAGATATTGTTGCAGCTTCTGGTTTTCCATTAATAAAAAAAGCAACTGCAAAAAGTTGGAGTGCAACTACCATACCATACATGGCGCATGGATACGAAGAATTGGTAACGCCATTACACATGCTTTCGCTGTACAATGCTGTAGCAAATGGAGGGAAATTTATGAAGCCATATTTAGTGAATGAAATAAAAGAATACGGTGTAACCATAAAAAAAATAGAACCGCAAGTGTTGGACGAAAATGTTTGTAGTGTAGCAACCATAAACAAATTACAAGAATGCATGCTTGCAGTAGTGCAAGAAACACATGGTACAGGACATAAAATTTTGATGGATTCTGCCTATAAAATTGCAGGTAAAACAGGTACTGCCGTAACAGCGCAAGATAACCGAGGGTACAATAAATCTGCAAAGGTATACCAAGCATCCTTTATAGGTTATTTTCCTGCGGAAGCCCCAAAGTACACAATGGCAGTGGTTATACAAAATACAAGAGAGTCAAAACTGATTTATGGTGCAGATGTATCGGGAGCAGTGTTTAAAGAAATAAGTGATAAAATTTATGCCCGTTTTTTAAGCAATGCTACCTATACTACAAAATTAATTACAGATACTACCATAAACAATGCTATAGGAATGAAAAATGACATGCAGTCTATTTTTGGTTTTATGAATATTTCATATACAGATGCAACTGCATCAGGTGCATGGAGAAATGTAAAATTTACACAAAATAATACAACGATGTATGTGGCAGCATCTAACAATGATATAAAAAAAATAATGCCAGATGTAGTGGGTATGGGATTGAAAGATGCGATTTATATTTTAGAAAATAAAGGATTGAAAATAGCACTACAAGGAAAAGGAAAAGTGATAAGTCAGAGTTTGGTAGCAGGAACAAATTTTACTAACGGACAAAGAATAACCTTGTTTTTAAATTAATGTTAAAAGACCTTTTATATAAAGTAAAACTAAAAGCGGTGCATGGAAGTAC
>JAYUJS010000674.1:0-4785 GCA_043765095.1 Ferruginibacter sp. | reverse complement strand
GCAATCAATATTGGGATGATTATGCAGCAGCAGCAAGCCCTCACCATGGCGTAGGCTTAATAATAAGTAATGACCGAGCTGGATATATAAACAGATGGAATATTACGGCCTCTTATGCATACCATCGCCCAATAAGTGCAAAAACAACCCTTGCGTTAGGTTTTAATGCAGGAATAGTTGGCATAAATATAGATAAAACAAAAGCTACTTTTTCTGATGGACAGCCAGACTTAGCATTTTCTCTTGCTAGTGGGGATATAAGGAGAGTAAACCCAGAGCTAGGAGCAGGTTTATGGTTGTATTCTGCCAAGTATTTTGTTGGTATTTCTGTACTTAACATTGTACCCGGCAAGGCAAGGTTTACAGACAATGAATTGTATGGAACTTACTACACCCCCAACTATTTTGCCACAATTGGGTATAGGATAGGTTTAGGAGAAGAATTCTCTATGATACCCTCTATAATCGGGCAATACTGGCAACCACAATTGCTAGGTGCTCATGCAAATGTAAAATTTCAATATTTAGATAAAGCATGGATAGGTGGGAGCTACCGCTACTCAAATTTCTTACAGGGATACTCTGCCATGGCTGGTTTTTACCTTGGTAGTTTAATGAATGTAAGCTATAGCTATGAAGTGGCTACCGATGCCCGCCTGCGCACCTTTACTGGCAATACCCACGAGTTTATGATTGGCTTTACACTTAATAATAAGTATAAAGATGGATGCCCGAGGAATATATTTTAAGCATTTTATTAATGCTTTCTATGAAAATAAATATTTAGATATTATTAAAATGATTGCTTAAAATATAAATTTTTTAAGCATGATACTACAAATATTTAGATTGTTTCTTTTTCTCATAAAAAATATATTTTATGAGAAAAAATTTTATACTAATTGTTATTCTAATTTTATTTGCAAACGTTTTAAAAACTCAAAATTTAGTTACCAATGGCAATTTTTTATTGGGTAATACAGATATTATACTAATTAAAATTTAAATCCAATTTGTAGAATTGCGTTTTTTATTACTCTTAGATTAAACTATATTACAATGTAAAATGCAAAACTATTAATCGTAAAGGAGAGCCAGAAAGAACTATTTCGATTAATAAAGACTAGCAGTTATACAAAATCAAAAAGGCTTTTAATGTTAATCATGCTAAAATTAGGCTATATATAAATGTACTTTTTCAACCATTTGTACAACTTTCGTCTTCTAATTGTGCATGGCAACAAATTATTGCAATTTGGAAATTTACTACAAACACAACTGTATCATTCATTATATAGGATGATGATTTAAGCGCTAGAGGCAACGATTTTGCAATAAATGATACATATTTTATGGTAACTGTAACTGGTACATGTAATGCAACTCTATTACTTATAAAATGGGTTAGTATGAGTGCTACAAATAGCACTAAGGAGAACACAAAAGCGTTTTCTACCAACTATGAAACGAATGTATTAAATTTTCAAATTGAAAAAAGTATAAATGGAGTTAAATTTGATATTATTCAAACTATTAATGCTACAGGAAATGCATCTTCTACTTTGCAAAATTATAGTTACAACGATGTTTCTCCACAAAATATAAATGTTGTTTATTATAGAATAAAACAAATAGATAGTGATGGTAGATATAGCTGTTCTAATATTGTAAAAGTAAATGCAAAAAAAACAAAAATACCTTTTTACAAATTTTAGAAAACCCTACCACTACGTCTTTAAAAATTAATTTTTTGTAGGGTAATAGCTATAAACTTACAATTTACTCTACAGAAGGTCAAAATTTACTTACACAAGATTTGAATGTTACTGCCAACGAAATGAAAATAATACCAGTTCAAAAATTTGCAAATGGTATATAAATATTGTTAGCTCAATAAATATAATAACTGGTATTTCTGAAAAGATATTTTTTATAAAAAAAATAAATTTTTAGAAAATATTATAATGTTAACATTATTGAAAATCTGAAAAAAATTAAGGCTAGTAATTTTTTAAAATTACTAGCCTTAATTTATGTTTTAATCCCTACCTCCTAAACACAACGGTATTAGGACTCACCCCTGGTGCTACCGAAAAACTAAACCTTTTTACACCAGCATTTGTAAAGCAAATTACTTTACCAGCAGCCACAAAATTGCCAGCATCTGTTAAATATACATCTCCAGTAAGCTCATCAATATTTATACCATAGCTAGTAGCAATAGCGGTAGCATCGGTTATAAAATTATTTCTTACAATGGTATTGGTAGCAGTATTATAAACTTTTATAGTGCCTCCGCCATAGTTGTTGTACAAGTAAGCTAAATCTCCAAAAATGCGTATATGCGAATATTGAAAATTACTATCAAGGGTTATACCATTCGTATTTGTAGCTCCATTTATTACAGATATAGAAGGAGGGATGGTTCCAAAATTACCATAAGCACTTACAAATACATTACCCGCTTGGTTTATTGCAATCTTGTTTGGATTCACACCTACTTTTAGTTTTCTTACTTCTGTTTCTGTATTTAAGTCTATCAATGAAACAGTAGAGTCTGGTACTGTATTAAACCCCCCCGAGTTTGCTACATATAAATAATCGTTGCTAGCTGCAATACCTTCAGGATTTGGACCTACAGGTATTGTCTTTATAATTGATAAAACGGCGGTATCTATTACACTTACTTTATTGTCGTAGGCTGTAACATATACTTTACCTCTAGCGGCAGTAATATAACGAGGCTGCTTGTTTACAGGCCCTTCTATAAAACTTATATTTTTTATAAAAGTAGCGTTACTTGCATTTAAAACGGTAATACGACCTGATACTGTCATTACAATATATAATTTACTTCCGTACACAATCATATCATTACCTGTATCCCCAAGCCCACTTGCTATAGAAGGATTTTGTTGTAGAAAAAAATCTCCAACTACTGTATTGGTAGTATTATTATAATAAGAGAGTTTGGTATTGTTGCTACCAAAGCCGCCTTCGCTTAAAACGTACTCTCCTATAGCTGGTGCAAGCTGCACTAGAGGAGTAGCGGTAGTATCTATTTTTTTGCATGATTGTAAAATATATAAACTTACCATTGTTGCAAAAACTATTTTTAAATTATTCATTTTATTTGTTTGTTTTTAATTGTATAATGAAAAGAGATTCTGTAATTAGAAAGAGGCATTGGATAAAATTTTATAATCTCATATTGAGTAGCAGCAATATTATTTGCATCTATTTTTATTAAATATTGTTTATTAAAATTGTACGCAACAGATAAATCATGCGTAGCAAAACCTTGTACAATGTTTTCTGGTATTGCTGCTCCCTCTTTGTATTTGTAAGATGAAAAAAATGTACTGTAGTTAAAATTTAGTTTTTTGTATGTTACCTGCACGTTTACGCTACCAGTATGGGTAGGGGAATAAGGTAGTTGGGTATTGGTTTCTACATTTATTACCTGTTGAAATGTGTAAGATAAATTACTACTAATATTTACTTCTTTAAATGTTTCAAATTGCAAATGTGCAGTAGCATCTACAGCTTTTATTTGCACCGCTCCCACATTTTGCATACTCCATTGAAAAAGATTTTGCCTTGGTATGGCCAATATTTTGTTGGTTACTCTATTGCTATAAGCATCAATTGTAAATGTTATTTCATCCACAATACCAATATTTCCTTTTTGAAAACCAATGCCTATATTAAACTGTTGAGCATATTCTGGTAATAAATTCACATTGCCAATATTGGTATAATACAAATCATTAAAAGTAGGATTGCGAAAAATATTTTTGTAAAATACTCTTGCATAAATAGCTTTATTGGTAAAAGGTTTTATACATGTAGAAAAGCTAGGGGAGAATACTTGTAAATTTTGCCCCGCTTTTCCATTTTGTACTTTTTCATCGATGCTTGTGTAAAGGAGGTTTCCATTTATTTCAACATTATTTTTTACAAATTGAAAAGCAATATTTGTAACAAACGTATTTCTGGTAGGGTAAGCAAAGTTTGTAGCAAATGTATCAGTACGGTCTAGTTGATTATGGTAAAAATCGGATGAAAAGCTTATACTTAATAAAGGCAATAATTTGTATTTATAAGCAGCGGAAAAATACGCTTCTTTTTGTACAAATTTATTTTCTAAATACTTGCTAGCATTGGGGTAAGCAGCATCTACATACTCGTTTTTATCAATAGAAAATTTACTGCTTACTAAATATTCGCTGCGTTTATATAGTTTATTTTGCCAGCTTGCTTGTGCAAAAAAGTTATTATCATATAGGTTTTGATTGCTAGTATTATTGTAAAAAATAACCGAGCCTGGCAAGCCTCTATTTGATGTGTAATTATAAATTTTAAAATGTATTTTGTTAGTATCATTTACAAAATAAGCCGCATCTATTTCTATTCTATTTGCTTTTATAGCAGCATTTGCTCTTTGCTCTTTTAGGGCACTGTTTTCGTAAGATGCAAATGTATAATCACCTTTACAGGTTTGGTATGTTGTGCTAAAACCTACTTGTAATTTTGGAGTCACTTTGGTTTGTAATGAAAGCGAAGGCGAAAAATAGCCAAATGAACCTTGTTGTAACTTTATTTTTACAAACTGATTTTCTTCTTTTAAAAAAGTATTAGCAGATGTTTTTATAGATAGTACAGATGCTGCAGCAAAAGTCCTTGCTGGCATTAAAATATCAGTTGGGTTTGCATTGTATAATTGTATTTGTGCCACATTATCTAAAGAAAATTTACCCAAGTCTATTTGCCCGCCTTGTGCAT
>JAYUJS010000673.1:0-1804 GCA_043765095.1 Ferruginibacter sp. | reverse complement strand
ACTTAGTTCAGGATTTTTATATGCCGTTTCATCAAATTCGGTTACAGGTAGCACACTAAGCATAAATGGGCAAAATGAATATTTTGCTAAATTAGCTTCTATAAAATTGAATAATCCTCTAATGATTGGCTTTGGTATAAATAACAAAGAAACCTTTGGAAACGCTTGCAAATATGCTTCGGGCGCTATTGTAGGCAGTGCGTACATAAAAGCTATTAGTAAAGCTAAAAATATAGAAACAGCTACAAATAGTTTTATAAAAACAATTCGTTAAAATATTCTGTATCTTATTTTGTATGAATTACCTAAATTGCAATTCTAAAATTTTTAAATGAAACGTTTTCTTTTTATTTTAATGATTGTTCCTTTATTTGCTAAAGCACAAATAAAGAAAGTAAAATCTTCTGCAAAAATTATATCCAAAAAATCTGTTATTAGTTCTCCTTCTGGTAATGGATTTGTTATAGATTGCATCTTTAGTGGCTTTGCAGATAATACCATTATTAAATTAATGAATGGAAACTCTGGTGCAGAGGAACAGTCTACAACCATAAAAGCTGGTAAATGTAAATTTACTGGTAATGCTGCAACAGCAGATTTTAAAGTTATTGGGGTAAATGGTCAGCCACCATTTATTACAATTTTTTTGGATAACAGCAACTTAAGCGTAATAGCAAAATCTGATGCACTTGATAAGGCAGTTATTACTGGTTCTGCATCTCACAATGATTTTGTAGAATTTACAGAGGCTACAAAAAAGTATGAAGATTTAATAAATGGAAAAGGCAAATATTCTCCCACTTTTGTAAATGAAGCTGCCAGTACAATAGAAAAATTTATTGTAGGTCATACTACTTCGCTTATATCACCATTGGCTGTATACAGGCATAACCAAATTACTGGGGATTATGCAAAGCAAGAAGAATTGTTCAATAAACTTTCAGCACCCGTAAAAGCCACGCCAATAGGGGTATACATTGCACAACAAATTTCTAGCAATGTTTCAAATGGCTATGGCAAACCACTTGCAGATTTTTCACAAGCTGATACATCTGGAAAAGAAATAAAACTTACATCTTTTAAAGGGAAATATGTTTTGATAGATTTTTGGGCAAGTTGGTGTGGCCCTTGCAGAGCAGAAAACCCTAATGTAGTGAGTAGCTTTGAAAAATATAAAACTAAAAACTTTACGGTACTAGGCATTTCTTTAGATAGAGATAAACAAGCTTGGATAAATGCAATAGCCGCTGATGGATTAAATTGGACACAACTTAGCGACCTAAAATTTTGGAACAATGCAGTAGCACAACAATTTGGAATTCAAAGTATTCCACAAAATTATTTAATAGACCCTAAAGGAAATGTAATAGGCAAAAATTTAAGAGGTGCTGCCCTAGATTATAAGTTGAGCCAAGTGTTGAGATAGTTTTTTAATAACTAAACTCTTCAAAATCCCATTGAAAAAAATACTTCAATGAGATTTTTTTTGTTCAATGAAGTTAATTCCGTTTTGCCCTAGTTCGTGCATTACTGGTTCGTATATTTCTTTTGTAATTGGAATATGTAACCCTGTAATATTAATGGTATTGTTTAAAATTAATTTAGCAGCAATACCAAGTGGAAGACCAACTGTTTTAGCCATGGCTGTATGTACACTATCTTTTCCATACACTACAAGAGAAGAAATTATTGATTCCTTTTTTTCGTTTAATTCATATTCAATTTCGTGCTGCATTACAATCATATCTTTATCAGTAGCAGAGAGAATAAGCTTTTTCTCTAAAGCAAATTGCAACGCATCTGC
>JAYUJS010000672.1:0-1806 GCA_043765095.1 Ferruginibacter sp. | reverse complement strand
TCCCTGCTGGTTTATTAGGTACTAGCTATTTTGAAGACCAAGAAACCATAACCATTACCCAAACCATAAAAGTAAAGGGCTGTGCAAACCTTACTGGTAAATACCGCACTATATTTGGATGTATAAACACGCCTAACTGCCAAGTAGCGGAGCATGTAAATGTTGTGAATGTTGGTACTGGGGTACCAGCCTTTACCATTACTTTAATCTCTGATGCACCTTTCCCTGTGTGTTCAGGGCCAACGACTACATCTGCTGGTATATGGGAGTTTACCAATACAGGTACAGGTACTTGTGCGGCACTTAAGTTTGCAAGCTTAATTGCTATTTATGGAGACCAAGGTGCAAATGGTATAGGTATAGTAAAAGAAATGAGGATGCTCAATAACACAGGTATAATTGTACCATACACAAACCCACAAAATGGCTCAAGTGCTGCTTGTAATTTTACGGGCTTTACTAGTGACCCAGATGGAGTTGGTGGATTTGAAGACATAGATGGAGACGGCATTTTTGATGAACTGCCTGTAGGTGCCAGTATAAGACTTTATGTAAAGATAGAAATTGGAGTATACCCTGGTTGTACATACCAACAGGCCTATAATGCCATGAACTGGAGCGTAACAACCAAAAGTTTATGTGGAGCTACTCAGCCTAATCGTTTTGTACCATATGCAGGATTGTTTTTTGTTGGTAGGGGTGGTATTAGCCTAACAAGTGCCCCAAGCGACATTACAGCAGGAGACTATGCTTATTTAAAAGGCAGCATGGGTTATCAAATAATTGGTTGGGATTGTCCTAGCGCAATATTTAAATTAAAAATAGTATTGCCTAAAGGGTTTTCTTACGAACCTACAGGCAACCCCGCTTTTACCCTTGGTGGAAGCATGGGTTTATCTAACCCAGTTATTACAATAGGTGTTGGTACTATACCAGATACATTAACATTTGATGCTAATACTTATGAAGGATCTTATAGAATACCAATTAAATTAACTTGCCCAGTTTTGCCAGCAACACTACCTGGAGGAAGTTTACAAGCTATTGTGCAATACCAATGCTCAGCAGGTTGCTTACCATTATATTTAGGTTGTTTTACATATCCTATTACTCCGCATTGCCCAGGCCCTTGCGCTAGCGGTATCTCAATTAATAAATTAATAGTAGAGCGCACTACCTTAGGCTTTACTGACTATACTTATACTACCAAGGTAAATCCTACGATTGTAAATAATGATACAGACCCCAATAACGATGTTGACTTAAACCAAGCAAGCCCTTGCGATACTATAAACGTAAGGGGCACATCTAGTATAACTACCTCTATTGTAAATAGTAACTTAATATACCAAATAACTGTGCCACAAGTTACTGATAATGGCTATAGCGTAGATATTTGGAGTGGTGCTTACGGTGACAATCCTTTAAATTTTGTAGGGGGTAATGTAAACCTTGGTGGGGGACCTGGTCCTCTAGGTGTACCCGCCAGTATAGTGAAAGTCGGTAATAATTGGGTTTTTACTTTTAATTTTAATGGCATTACACCACTAGCATCTGGTACCATTGTTACAGTGAATGCTCTATTTACAGTAAATAAAGCACCATATCCTAATGTGGGACACGCAGCATTAATTGATTATCAAATAAGGGGTCGTTTTATAGAAAACAATATATCATGCGATGATTATGGAGACCATTTATATCTGTTAGACTCTTACAATACTAGATACCAAAGAATTGAACTCCCTTTTAATGGTTGTAGCGAATTAGCTTATTATCAAGATTTTTGGCACATGGGGTATGATT
>JAYUJS010000671.1:0-1807 GCA_043765095.1 Ferruginibacter sp. | reverse complement strand
GCTATGGGTTATATAAAAATGAAGTAGAGCAAATTATAAGTAATTTGATAGAAGAAAATTATTTAAACGAAGAAAGATTTGCCATAGCATTTGCAGGCGGAAAATTTAGGGCAAAACAATGGGGTAAAACAAAAATAAAATATGAGCTTAAGCAAAAACAAATAAGTGATTATTGTATAAAAAAGGCATTAAATGAAATTACTGAGGAAGACTATGTGAAAACAATACAAAAATTAGCCACTGAAAAATTAGCTATCTTAAAAATAGAGAAAAATATTTTTATCAAAAAAAATAAACTGCAAAATTATTTAGTTGGAAAAGGATATGAATTTGATGCAGTGGGTAAAATAATAAAGGAATTACTCCCTTAAACCAACATAATAAGGCTAAGAAGTTAAAAGAAAAAAAGGATGGTTTAGTAAGAAATAAAAATAATATTTATTATTTAAATCTTTATTTTAAAGAGGTATTAATTGAATAATTAAAAATAAAGTTTTAAAAATTAATATCAACTGTTTTTATATCTCCTTTTTTAAAATTCCATTTTGGGGCATTTTTTAATAAGGTAATAGCTTGTTTATCATAGCTTGTATTAACTGATTGAATTAAATGTACGTTAGTTGCCTTACCTTCTTTATTTACGGTAAATGACAATATCACTTTTCCTTTAATTTTATTACCATTATCATCTATTGCTGGTTTAATATTTTTTGTGATATAATTACTAAAATTTATCAGTTCGGCTTTTTCATTAATTATATTTTTTCTTGATGCAATAGAATTGGCTACCTCCGACCTTTTAGCTTTAGCTCTACTATAATTAGTTACTTCCACTTCATCTAAGTTTTTATTTTCAATATCTAATTTGAAAACAGGGCTTGAGTTCGTGTTTAGCAATACATTTTGCCCAGTAAAACCATTGGCAGCAATAGATGCATTAACATTACTATCCGCAGCTTTAAAATTAAATCGTCCGTATTTATCTGTTTGGGTAGCAGTGTTATTGTAAATGATTGTTGCATTTTGCATAGGGCCACCACTCGGGTTTTTTACAGTACCAGTGTAATTATAATAATTTTGAAATTGCTGGTTTTGTGTGACCGTTTGATTTTTTTTCTCAGCTTTATAATCTTTAGCCCAAGTAGTATTTGTAGATTTTAAATCATCAATTTTTTCAACTACTGTCTCTTCCGCTTTGGCTAGATTAGAAGAAGTTGTTGCTCCGCTTTGTGGTATTTCAGCATCAGTAATCGGTGTTTCTTTTGCAGTATTATATGTAGCAATATTATTGTTAGCGGTTGTTTTATCTTGCTTAATCTCTATATCTTTTTTAATAATTGGTGCTACTTTTAAATTACTATTATCACTTACTGTAATGTCAAGCATTTGCAAACTATCCTCTTTTTGTTTATAAAAATGATTATCAATCTTTATATTTTTTGCTTGTTCATTTTTAGCAAGCGTATTTTTATCTTCTTTTATATTTACTGTATAAAACAAATAACTAAGTCCAATTATACTCACAATACTTGCAGCTATTCTAAACCAAGTTTTATTGATTATTGATTTTACTGGTGCAGTTAAACTATTTTTTAATTTTAATCTTACTTTTATTTTTTCAATATCGTTTGTTGCCGTTTGGGTTTGTGTATACCCATCCAGCGCATCGGATATAAATAAATCTTCCAGTGCTGCTTTTTCAAGTGCATACATATCATTTACAGGCATTGTGCCTGCATGATAGCTTTTAAAATCTGTAGCAGTATAGTGCTTTTCGTTTTTCATTTATTCTGCTTTTTGCAAAGCG
>JAYUJS010000670.1:0-14481 GCA_043765095.1 Ferruginibacter sp. | reverse complement strand
GTACAGGCAGCTTTGTAACTAAGACGATAGCTATACCTGCACCTTGGCGAACAGGTAATTGTACCATTCCAGCAAGAATATCGCCAAATAATAATTTATCAATTTTACAACCAAAAGTATCGCCTAACCCTGCTATTAATGAAATTACGGTTATGCAAGACACAGAAGCAGGCTTTGTACAACTAAGGATTTATAATAAAATGGGAATGATAAAAAAACAAATTTCTTTTGCCAGGAAAACCAAAATAACAAAAGTAGATGTAAGCACTTTGCCAAATGATGTGTATAATTTGCAAGTTTTAGTTAATGATAAATGGATTGGCACCTCATTTATCAAAAAATAATTTTTAATGAATACAAGGGCTGCCTACCATAAAAGTAGGTAGCCTTTTATTATAAATCTGAAAAGGGCTTTGTACAACATGGGCTTAGTAAAAGTGTGGCTTGACAATGTAACAATGAGCACAGGTGCTTTACTCGGATTCGGTTTCGGGCGGAAGTTTTTCAATTTGGCTTTTTGTTCTTATCTTCATAACCATCATTTCAATCGTCACCGGTTACGAGCAGAAGAAAGTATTTTTCCATCTGAACAAATGCCTGTTCGTTGGCTGCCATAAAAGAAAACTGCTCTTAATCAGATTCATACTTTAAAAGACAATTATGAAAATATCTCTAATCTTTTTGACAACTACAATTATTCTTTGCTCTTGTAAAAAAGATGACACTGGAGTTGTATTTTCACTTCCACCAAAAACACAAACTGGACAAAATAATTTGGGCTTTATCTTAGGCACATCTGTTTGGACAAACTATAATCAAGTTTGTTTTCCATTTGCAGGTGGTTGTAGAGACAATGTAAAAGCATATTACTATAACAATGGCGATATTACAGTTCAAGCAGATAGAGTGCTTTGTAAAAATAGCTCAAGAAATACTACAGAAACAATTGACTTATATTTAACAACAAATTTTAGAGGACTTATTAATTATAGTACTATTACAAACGACACAATTGGAGTTTTATATAGTCTTTCGGAAATTAGAAAACCAGAAAAAAATTATGTTTTATCTGCAACAAATCCCAATTTTACTATTCGACTGACAAAAATTGACACTACAAACAAAATATTATCAGGAGAATTCTTTGGAACATTATTTAATAAAGCACTTGATACTACAAATGCAATTTCTTTGACTGACTCAATAACAATAAAAGATGGAAGATTTGATGTAAAAATGAAATAATTACTGCATCCAACATTAGGTTTGGCAATATGGTGGCTTTACGTTGTAACTTCTACATTTTGTTCGCTATTGTACTTTAGTATCAGCAGGTCGTTATAAAATTGGCTTATGAATAAAACATCAGCAATATTGCAATCATTGGGCTTCAGTTGTGGGCTGACGTAATTCTAATCCCACCACATCGCAAAGCCTTGAACTTAATGCAACCTAATTATTAGGTTATTTGATAGTTTACAGCGTTTGTATTTCGTTAAAGATGTTACAATAATTTAAAATTCTTTCATCAAATAAATATCTGACTGCATGGTTTTTCCAATAGGAAAATCGTGCCTACCTTTTGTTCGTTTAAAACCGTACTTAGCATAAAAATATTGAGCTCTACTGTTATACTCCCACACTCCTAAAAAAGCGGTGCTATATTTATTATTTATAGCAAAATCTAAAAAATGGTTCATCATATATTGTGCTATACCCTTGCCATGATGGCTTTGCAGAACATAGAATCTTTTTAGCTCAACGGATTTATTTTCATTTACTCCTAAAAATATTGCATTGGCTTCTTTGTATAAAATATAACCAACAGGTACATTGTTTATTTCAGCAAAATAATATTGCATTGTATTATCCTGTATTTCTTTAGCTAAAGTGGCTTCATTGTAATAATACGATAAAAAATGTTGCATATCCGCAGCAGTACAAGTGCCCGTAAATGAATCATAAAAAGTTTTTCTTGCTAATAAAGAAAGCGGAAGCACATCATTTAAAGTGAGCCTACGCAATGTAAGTTCGTTTTCCATTTTAAAAATTAATCTCTATCATATTATTTCTTCTATCTACATCTGCCATTCTTTGAGAAGCGTCTATTTCTACTTTTTTTAAATCTCTAAGGCTTGTTTTAAATTGTAAAGTATAAGTAGGGTGTGTCCATTTCCACTCTTCTGCAATAATCATTTTTTTATTATCATCTAATACTTTTGCACCAAACATTAAATTTAGTGGAATGGTATGTGTTTCAACACTGCCATCTTTTTTTGTAAGCTGTATGTCTATTGGCATTGGTAATTGTCCAATTCTTTTTATTCGTACATTAGAAAAACCATTTTCTTCCCACAAGCTATCAATACCATAATCTATTTTTTTTGTAGTGCTACACCAATATTCTTTGTACCAATCAAGTTGTATGCCACTTATGTCTTCCGCAATTCTAATAAAATCGTTGCTATTTGGGTGTTTAAAACGCCACTTATTGTAGTAAGACAATAATACTTTATCTCTATCTTCTTGCCCAATAATATAACCGAGTTGGCTTAAAAAAACACAACCTTTAGAATAGGAGGCAATACTGTAAGCGGTATTATTATTAAAATGATCTGCATGAGTTGTAAGTGGTTCTTCGAAATTACTTTTTGCTAAAAAGAAATAAGATCTATAATTATCTGCATGTAGCTTTGGTAAATCTTTTTCTAGCGTATCTGCCGCCTTTATACTTATTTTGCTGGTAGGCTTATTTTGTAGGGTTGTTTTATCTTTATAATATTTGTTTACATAATCTGTAGCAAATTCTGTGAACCCTTCATCCATCCATCCGTACAAGCTTTCGTTAGTGCCTAGCATACCTTGGTACCAAGAGTGTATCCATTCGTGAAAAACAGTGCCAAGCCCATTGCCTACAAGTAGGGTAGCCATTGGGTACTCCATACCACCATCGCCCCCTTGTATAAAAGAGTATTGTGGGTAAGGGTATTTTCCAAATTGCTTTTCTATGTATGGAAGTACTGTTATTGCTGCATCTGCTACTAATGACCAAGCAGAATCATTTGCTGCATCGTTTTCTTTATAATTATAAAGTACATTTATTGTTGGCCCATTATTAGGCATTTTTCTTGTAATGTGTATGTAGTCTGGGTCGGCTGCCCACACAAAATCATGTATATTTTTACCAATAAAATGCCAGCTTCGTTTTGCTGTACTAATTTCTTTTAATTCAGTATTTGGTTTATCATACCCCCATCCTATTTCATTTGCATTTACAAGCTCACCTGTGCCACCAAGTTTATAGGTTTTATCAATATTAATAGTTACATCAAAGTCTCCCCATACTCCATAAAACTCCCTAGCTATATAAGGTGTAGGATGCCAGCCTTCATAATCGTATTCGCACATTTTTGGATACCATTGTGCCATGCTAAGGCGTACACCAGTGGTTGGATTATCTCTGCCACTTCTCCTTATTTGAAGCGGTACTTGCGCCTCAAATTGCATTTCAAAAACAACGGTTGTTTTAGGCATTATTTTAGAGGTAAGGTTTACTTCTAAGATAGTTTCGTGGTATTTGAATGGCTGCACCACGCCATTCATTTTTAAAGATATAATTTTTTGGTAGCCTATTTCATCATCTTTTAATTTTAAAATTCTGTCCATTACTCGTGCGTCCCAATTGGCTCTGCCATTTATTTGTAGTTTACCTAGCTCTCTACTTCGCACATCCATACTGCTGTTTGGCTGAAAAGCATTAAAATAAAGATGGTAAAAAACTTTGTCTAAAATTTTATCAGAGTTGTTGGTATAAGAAAGTTTTTGCATTCCTTTAAACTTATTTTTTGCAGCATCCATATCAATATTCATGTTGTAACTTACCCTTTGCTGCCACCTATTTTCTGGTTGTGCTGTAGAAGAAAAATGTACTAAGGCTAAAAGTCCAATTATTATAATCTTATTCATTCAATATTATTTTATAGGTGTGTAATTTCGTTAAATTGTTTCAATGAAAAAATAAAATATTGTGTATAATATTTTTAACAAACTAATTGTGAAGTGAAAGTTTTTTATTAAATATAGTACCCAACTACAATATTTTCGCCATCATAATTTATAGTTACCGTAGTACTTATTTTTTGTGCAAATTCTTTTATAAGTACAATACCAAACCCATGGGCATTGCTCTTTACATGGGCGGCATTAAAAGCCAATTGCAGCTTTTGGTATGCTTCGTGGCTGCAAGTATTTTTTACTGCAATAAATATTTTATTAGCATCTTGCTTGGCAAACAATATAATGTTACCTGTGCTATACGTATTTGCAATAGCATTACTTATACAATTTCGCAGTATTGTTTTAATAATATTTTCATCTGTTTTTATTATTACGTTTTCACTAGTTTCAATTGTTATATTTATATTTTTTGCATTGGCTGTTTCTGCATAAAATTCTTTTAAGTCTTCAAAAAGAATGTACATATTAATTTTTACGGGTTGCAATACAAAACCTTCCATTTGGCTTTTGCTCCATACAAGTAATTCTTCTAATGTATCAAGCAGATTGATTGTTTGCTGGCTCATGACAGTATTGGTTGTATTACCTTTTAATTCTTGCATTTTTAATTGTGCATACAAGGAGCTAATGGGGCTTCGCAAGTCATGCCCAATAGTAGAAAATAATCTTGCCTTTGTTTCATTTGCCACAGCAAGGTCATTGGCTAATTGTTGTATTGCTAGCTTTTGAGCTGCTAATATATTGTTTGCTTTTTTTCTTATACGTGCGCTACGCATGCCCACAAATGCAAGCAATGCTAAAAGCCCTAGCGCTATAGCAGCTATTAGAAGGTTACGTTGCTTTATGCTATTATCTTTTTCTATTAATACTTTTTCAGCTTTTGTTTTTTCGTTTTGGTATTTTGCTTCTGCATCTACTAATGCATTGTTTTTTTCTACATCAAAAAAGCTGTCAGATAAATGCTTGCTTAGTTTTGAATAATAGAGTGCTTTTTTAAAATTACCTGTCTCTTCGTACAATCTTGCATAGTTATCATACTGCCCTTGGTCTTCTGCCCATCCAATATTTTTACCCAAGTTAGCTGCACTATCTTGGTATAAAAATGCAGCAGTATATTTTTTTAAAGCAGTGTAGGATTCAGCAATATTATTAAAAATTACAATTTTGAAAGGTTCTTCGGGGGCAGCAATACAAGCAAATTTAAAATGTATAATGGCTGAATCATATTTATTTTTGCTGTTTAAATACAAGCCTTTAGCTTCTTCGGTATAGTATTTTTGGTATGGTACAATATCTTGTTGAAAATTATTTAACTGATTTTTAATTAATGCATTTGCACTTTCATAATCTTTTTTTCTTAAATGTAATACCATTAAACTGATGTACAATTTTACAGAATCTTTTGTCAAAGTATAAAATGGTAAAGATTTTTTTAGATATATTTCTGCGTCAGCATAATTTTTTTTGAGAGAATAAAATTCTCCAATATTTTGAAGGCACCTTCCTTTTTTAATATTATTTTTTTGTGCTTCAAAAATAGTTAAAGCTGATTTAATATAAAAAATACCGCTATCAATTTTATTAAATTTAGTTTGTATTGTTCCGTATCTCAAAAGCACTTCTGCTTTTAAACTGTCGTTTAATTTTTGGGGTATTAAAAGCAGTAATAAACTTTTGGTTTTTTCATAATTACCTACTTTAAAAAAAGAGTCTGCAATAGTGTATGCAACTGGAATTTTTTTCTGCCCATTGCTTACTAATGATGTAAATAAAAAAAATATTGCAAAAAAAAATTTCATAGTTTTTATAACTATGAAATTAATGTATTTTAAATTTATATAAAATAATTATTATACTTTTTTTACATTTAAGATTGGAGCACTTTAATTAGAGGGTTGTCAATCTAAATTAATTAAATTTCATGCATTGAGTAATTTTAAAGGCAGGCATCCCTTACTACAATTTCAAATGCACACCTTACCTTCCTTTTATTACTTCTACCTTTAATCCTTTTACGATATCCTTATTAAAAATACTTAGCCTTTGGTTAAAAGTAGGAATAACATTTGGTGGGGGTAAATGGCAGCATATTACAGCAAATAAATCCGGACAGTCTCTGCTGGTCTCAGCAATGCAAGGAGTAGTGGCAAAAGTAAGACTAGCAGCTTGTTTGGTACTTTTAGTTTCACCTTCAAGTGGTTTTTCTGTATTGGTACTATCCAGTCTTTCATCTACATAAAAACTTAATTTTATAGAGTCTTTACCAAGTTCAATAATTTTTGTATTTTTTATAATTGGTGTTGGCTCAATGGTTTTTTCTTTAACAAAATGAAGATAAGAAACAATACCGAGTGCAACCGCTAGAATTAAAATAATAAAATTTTTCATGTTTGTTTGTTTATGTTTGTTATGATAGTTGATTAATTTTCTAATATCTGTCTGAGTGCAGGTCTGTATGTAACACCAATGGGTATTGCTTCATTATTTACTTTCATTTCATCTTTTCCAAACACACTTATTTTATTTTTTGCCACTGCATAGCTTCTGTGAACTCTTACAAAATCTTGCTCAGGAAGTTTATCTACAAAATGTTTTAATTTACTTAAAGTAATATAATTTTTACCTGTTGTTACAACTTTACTATAATCTTTTAGTGCTTCTATGTATAATATATCGCTTAGTAAAACTTTATACTTGGTATTACCTTCTTTTATTAAAATACTTTCTGTTTCAAAAGCAGTATCATACAAGTCTGCTCTTTCTTTTAACTGCATAAATTCTTCAAGCCTACGCATAGCTTGTGTAAAACGCTTATCCGATACTGGTTTTAAAATAAAATCAAACGCCTGTGCTTCGTAACTATCGAGGGCATACTCACTATGTGCAGTTACAAAAATGCAAATAGGATGATACCCCAAATTTTTAAACAAATCAATACCATTCATCATTGGCATATCAATATCCATAAACAACAATGGCGGCTGCAATTGTTTTAATGTTGCAAGAGCCTCTAATGCATTGGTAAAACTGTATTTTAAATCTAACAATGCCTCAGCTTTTACATAATGAGTAAGTAACTCCATATCTATAGGGTTATCCTCTACAATTACACATTTAATTTTATTCATGCAAAAAAAATATATATGTAAAGTACAATATTTATTTGCAAAAAAAATAATTATAAATATTTGGATATATTTTTAAAAATTAACTTTGCAAAAGTACTGCTACTTACAAATGTGGGGTTGTAAAAATCTATGAATAGGGTGATTTAATCTATGGGTGAAATATTAATTACAAACATTAAAGTTTAAATCTTGAAAATCTAAACTTTAGATTACGAACTTTTTAAATGCAATATCATATTCTAATTGTTTGAAGAATGTAATAATTTTGATACTTCCATTCAAAACCATAATCTGATACGCTTGAATTATTATGATATTTATTTTTTTTCTTTTTTCCTAAGTTGGTTTGAAATATATTTCTAAATTCAACATGTCATCTTCCACTAAACCAACAAGGTTTTTCAATATTTCTTCAAAGTACATTTGGCAAAAAATAAGCCCTGTTTAAACATTATTGGTAAATGTGAAATATGTAGTTTTAAAGCAAACACTATCAACTTTCATTGAAAACGCAGAATCGCTTTTATAACTATATCTGCTAATAATAACCTCATTATGTAAAATAGTTTGCTCTGATTTAAAATTATTTTTAAAATTACTATCTATAATTTTACTCCTTTTATCTCCTCACAAAAAGCTATTTATGCTATTAAAAAATATTTTGTTGAACCATTTTGATAAAATGAATTGAAAGAAATGAAATATTATAATAAAAAATTTTTATCATAAAATTATTTTCCTTCTTTCCCTGCTACTACAATTACAATTTCTCCCTTCACTGTTTTTGTATTAAAATAATCGTGCACTTCTTGCAAAGTACCACGCTTATTTTCTTCAAACATTTTTGTAAGTTCACGGCTTACGCAGCATTGGCGTTCTGGACCAATGTATTCGCAAAACTCTCTAAGCGTGCGCATAAGGCGCATAGGGCTTTCGTAAAATAACATAGTGCGTTTTTCTTCTGCCATGCGTTTTAAAAAAGTCTGTCTGCCTTTTTTTAGTGGCATAAAACCTTCAAAACAAAAACTATTGGTAGGCATACCACTATTTACAATGGCCGGCACAAAAGCAGTTGCACCCGGCAAGCAACTTACGGTAATGTTATTTTCTATACATGCTTTTACAATTAAATAAGCGGGGTCACTTATACCTGGCGTGCCTGCATCGGTAATTAATGCAACTGTTTTTCCTGCTTGCATTTGTTCTGCCAAGCGAGCTGCTACTCTATGTTCGTTGTGCTTATGGTACATGCCCATGGGTTTTTCTATCCCATAATATTTTAGTAGTACAGAAGAAGTACGAGTATCTTCAGCCAGTATTAAATCTACTTTCTTTAAAACATCTACTGCACGATAGGTCATATCTGCTAGGTTGCCTATGGGTGTGGGAACTATATAAAGCATGATATAGAAATGTGAAAATTTGAAAATGTGCAAAAAAACTCTATCTTATATTTTAAAATGGAGAAGGCGAAATTTAATAAAGATCTACTTTTATAGTTTTATTAATTTTAATCATTTAAAGTTCTTACCAATGCAGATAAAATAACATTAGATTTTCAAGATTATCAACAAAATTATTAAAACACTCAATGAATATAATATGTATATTTTTACATTTGCCTATTGGTCTATTGCACTATTTGTATTTCATACATCTCCATTACCGCATTTGCAAGTAATTTTTTTGCAGCTTCTTCCGCTTTTTCCTTTGCGATAGTTTCGTTCTCTGCCTCTATAGTAAGTTCTATATATTTACCAATACGAACGTCGTTTACTCCTGTTAATCCAAGGTTTGCAAGCCCACCCATTACTGCTTTTCCTTGTGGGTCTAGCAAATTTTTAAGTGGCATTACTTTTATTTGTGTAGTAAAAATCATGTTGTTTTATTTTTGAAAGCCAAAGATAAAATAATGTATGCTAAAAACACCACAGGCACCGCTAACCATTTTAAAAATATAGCTGCAACAATGGTAAACAATACAATTAAATATTTGGGTAAATTATCTTTTATAGTTACGTTTTTAAATTTTAATGCCATCAAAGGAAGTTTACTTACCATTAAGCTGCTAACCAAAATTATTAAAGCATACAAAAACCATTTATTTAAAAGAAGATTAGAAATTATTTCATTTTCTGTATTCCAATAAATAAGTGGCAAGCTTGCCAAAAGTAACCCTGCTGCTGGTATTGGCACTCCTTTAAAGCCATAAGATTGTGTAGTGTCTAAATTAAACCTTGCTAAACGATAAGCACCAGCCGCCGCAATTATAAATGCTGGAAACAAATATATTAAAGGCGTATTAAGTCCATTTACATCACTCACAAAACTCATACGCAGAAATTGATACACAATTATAGAAGGTGCTACACCAAAACTTACCACATCAGCTAACGAATCTAACTGCTTCCCCATTTCGGAGCTTGCATTAAAAAGTCTAGCTACAAAACCATCTAAAAAGTCAACAATGGCCGCTATTCCTATAAAAAGTGAAGCCATCCACATTTTTTCTGGTAATGTAATATATTGCCCATCAGCACCAATAGTAATGCCATTTTGCAAAATAAAAGTTATAGCTATGCAGCCGCAAATAAGGTTTAATAAGGTGAAAATGTTAGGTATTTGCTTCATACACTTTTAACTTTATTTATTTTTTATAATGGTATGATAAAATTATTTAGTAGTCATCATCATATCTCCTTCTTTCACTTTCCCTATCCCGTTCACGCTTTCTTTCATATTCTCTTTCACGCTCCCTTTCTCTTTCACGCTCCCTCTCTCTCTCTCTATCCCGCTCTCTTTCTCTATCTCTCTCATATTCTCCTTGTTTTTGCCTTTCATATTCTAGCTCACTTTCATAATTATCTGCATTTACATTATCTCTCTTATTTTTAGAATTGTAATTTTTTTTATTGCTGTTTATTTTGTTTTCAAAAAGTTTACCCCGTTTTAGTTTTAAAATAAAAAACACTATAAGTATGCCTAAAATAAATATTACTAATACAATAAATTTTAAATAATCCATAAAAGACCATTTTGCATTAACTAAAGTTGGTAAAGCTATTTCACTTTTTTTAGACTTTTCAAAAATAAGTTCATTGTAACTTTTTGCACTTTTTACATCTCTCTTGCTATCAAAATCTTCATTAGTATTTTCTTTTGTAAAAGATATAGAGCTAGACAAGGTTTCAATGATTGCTGATACCTTATATTGTAAAAAAGGTTTTGTGTAGGTTTCTAATTTTACGTATCCTTTTCTACCGAATAAAAAGTATTTCGTAATTAACATATTTTCATTTGCTGGTGATAATGCTTCATTAACGATATAATATAAAGTATTTTTATTTTTTGTAGGCTTACGTATCCAATTATATTTAAAACTTGTACCGATATTTTGTAAGCTTTTACTCTCAGGTATTTTTATATGCTCCATTTTTTCAGGCATATTTAAATTATCAATATTTTTATTTTCAACATACCCATCTGAGTGGTATGTAATTACAAAACCAAATGATTGGTATACCAAAGGCCCTCCATTTTCTAAAAAAATCATCCCCTGTAAATTTTCAATTGGGTCATTTAACCATACCGACTCCAATACCTCTTTGCTTTGTACAACACCTAAAAATTTTAACCCCTTTGGTAATTGTAAAACTACATCCTTACAAGGCAGTATAATATTACCTCTTTCATAATGCATACTATTATTAAAAGCTGCTATAACTTTTAAATCTTCATTAGATTGATTTTGTGCAATAGAAGAAAAATAAAATAGTATATAAATAAGTATTAAATAAATTTTTTTCATTTGGGGGGTACTTTACGAATTAGTAAAAATGATTTTTAATAATATAGATGACCTTATTTAATTCTCTTCATTAATAACTCAATCTCTTCAACCTCTATTGGTATATTTTTCATTAAATCTTTATTGCCATTCTTTGTTATCCAAAAATTATTTTCTATACGTACCCCTATTTTTTCTTCCTCAATATAAATTCCTGGTTCTATTGTAAAAACCATACCTGCTTTTATGGGTTCAGTACGAGTTCCAAGGTCATGTACATCTACCCCTAAATGATGAGAGATGCCATGGTATAAATATTTGCGATATGCTCTATCATTTGGGTTTTCATTTTTCACATCACTTTTTTTGAGCAAGCCTATTTTTTGAAAAACAACAGTGGCTTCATCACCTATTTTTTCGGTATAATCTACAATGCTAATGCCAGGCTTTAAAATTGAAGCTGCATATTTATGTAAATGCAAACAGGCATTGTATACCGTTTTTTGGCGACTAGTAAATTTTCCATTTACTGGTACCGTTCTAGTAAGGTCAGCGGCATAGTTGCCATACTCTGCACCAAAATCCATTAATATTAAATCACCATCTTTACATTCTCTATTATTTTCTACATAATGCAATACTCTTGCATTATCACCACTTGCTATTATACTGCCGTAGGCCTCACCTGTGGCACGCTGCATAAGAAATGAGTGTAATATTTCAGCATGTATTTCATACTCCATTACATCAGGTTTTATAAACTGTAGCAATCTTCTAAAAGTATTATCCGTAATATCTATAGCTGTTTGCATTACTTCTACTTCTTCAGCTGTTTTTATGGCACGCAATTCTTTTAAAATAGGTGCACTCCTTTTGTAGTTATGTAATGGATAACGTGCTTGCATTTGTTTTGCATACCGATAATCTCTTACTTCAATTATGTTTGCTTTTCTATCATTTTCATTTGTATTCAAATAGATATTTTCTACCAAATGTATCCATGGTTGTAGCATTGCATCCATTGTGTCTAAAAAAATAATGGTCTCAACACCTGATATTTTTTGTGCTTCTTCAATACGTAAACGATGTCCATCCCATTTTTCTTTCAGTTCATTTGGTCTTATAATTACCAGTATTTCTCTGTACTTTGCATCAGGGTTTTCTGGAAAAAAAATCAGCATAGTATCCTCTTGCTCTATCCCTGTAAGCCAATACAAATCTGAGTTTTGTTTAAATTTGTGAATTGCATCTCCATTTGTTGGCAATTCATCATTGCTATTAAAAATAGCAATAGAATTTCCTTTTAATTTATTTGCAAAACGTTTTCTGTTTTCAATAAAAATTTTGGGGTTCAATGGAAGATATTTCATGTATAGTTTTTATGTTGCAATATAAAAATTTATTGTTAGCAATAAGTTTTATACATATTTATTTGTAAAAAAAGTAAGTATAAACTGATATGGATACAAATTTTTATATAAAATAATTTTAATTTTATTTGTTTAACAAAATCATTCATTAGCTATTATGTATTTTTGCAAAATAATTAAAAAAAATAATTGCGCTACAGCGTAAACGGCTAACAATAATACAACCTAAAAGTATATGATTACAATTATTGCAGGTACTAATAGAAAAGGAAGCAACACAAAAAAAGTAGCACTTCAATACCAAAAAATATTAGCTGAAAAAAATATAGAGAGTAAGCTATTGGCGCTAGAAGATGTAAATATTTTTGAAAGAACAGCGGTGTTTGAAATAATTGAAAATGACTTTTTAAAACCTGCTAATAAATTTATTTTTGTAATACCAGAATACAATGGTTCTTACCCAGGTGTTTTAAAATTAATTTTAGATAATAGTGACGTAAATAAAGTTTGGCCAAATAAAAAAGCATTGCTTGTAGGTGTAGCAAGTGGTAGAGCAGGAAACTTGAGAGGAATGGAACATTTTACGGGTGCACTAATGCATGTAAAAATGTTAGTACATCACAATAGGCTACCAATAAGTAGTATTCATAACTTGTTAAACGAAGTGGGTGAAATAACTGATGCTGGTACATTGAAAACGATTAATGTACAATTGGATGAATTTATAAATTTTTAAGTTCTTAAACTTTAAACCTTTTACCTTCAACCTTTTCTTATGCGTTCCACAATAGGTGTTATTACTTTTTTATCCATAATGGTATTGCTCGATTTATACGTTTTTCAAGCAGTAAAAACGGTTGCACAAAATCTTTCTCCAAAAACTAAAACAATTGTATATGGCATTTATTGGGGCATAACTATCATTGCTATTATCGGCTACCTTATGTTTATTTACACAGAGCAGGCATACCTTGGTAGAAAAATACGTACGTATCTTTTTTCTATTGTTATAGGGTTATTTATTGCTAAAATGGTAGCTATAGTATTTTTTTTAATAGATGATTTGCGAAGAATAATACAGCTAATAAGTAGCAAATTATTTTTTAATAACACAGATATAGATACAATCAATGTTGATGGTATTAGTCGTTCAGTATTTTTAAGTTGGTTAGGGCTAGCAGCTGGTACTACTTTGTTTGGTACTTTACTTTACGGGTTTAGCAACCAATATAAATACCATGTAAATAAAATAAAGCTTGTATTTGATAATTTACCTGTATCTTTTAAAGGCTTACGCATAGTACATATAAGTGATGTGCATAGCGGAAGTTTTATGGATAAAAAAGCGGTACAGCATGGCGTGGATATGATAATGGAACAGCAGGCAGATTTAATATTATTTACAGGCGACTTGGTAAATGATAAAGCCACCGAAATGAAAGATTATATGGATGTATTTAATCAGCTAAAAGCACCAATGGGAGTATTTTCTACCCTTGGTAATCATGATTATGGCGACTATGTAAAATGGCCTATTGAAGGAATAAGTAAAGAACAAAATTTATTAAATGTACAACAAGTACATGCAGACCTTGGTTGGAAATTATTGATGAACGAACATGTAGTAGTAGAAAAAAGTGGAGAACAAATAGCTATACTAGGAATAGAAAACTGGGGCGCAAAAGCTAAATTTCCAAAATATGGAAAAATGAAGGAAGCACATGCTGGTACAGATAAATACCCTTTTAAAATACTGCTAAGCCACGACCCTAGCCATTGGGATGCACAAGTAAAAACGGAATACCCTGATGTAGATTTAATGCTAAGTGGGCATACACATGGTATGCAATTTGGTATAGAAATACCTGGTTTTAAATGGAGCCCCATACAGTATGTGTATAAGCAATGGGGAGGGTTGTACGAAGATGCCAAGCAAAAATTATATGTAAATAGAGGCTTTGGATTTTTAGGTTACCCTGGCAGAGTGGGGGTATTGCCTGAAATAACGGTGATAGAGCTGGGGTAAAATTTTAAAATATTTTTTTAATTACGAAAGTAAATGAAATTACTGCCGCATCAGTTGTAAAATAAACCGCCGAAGAATATTTAGAATTAGAAGAAGCTTCTTTAGAAAAAAATGAATTATATTAGGTAGGGATATTTGCTACTGTAGGAGCAT
>JAYUJS010000669.1:0-4828 GCA_043765095.1 Ferruginibacter sp. | reverse complement strand
TCACCGTAAAAAAACTTAAAATTTTCACTTTAAGTTTTGATAGCTCTGCCTCTAACTGCACTATCATTAATAATAATCTTTCAAAAATTACTTGGAATGCCGGAAGCAATGTTGATATAAGAAATAACTATGTAAATGGTATAATTATCAACAAACGTGGGGGCTTAGCAGGTGCTCAAATAAACAACATAAACATTTCAAACAATATTTTCGCTAATGGTACTGCTACTGAATTGGGATTTGCATACCTCATAAAATATTTCGGTGTAAATAAACCGGTTTTTAATAATAACACAGTTAGGGATTTTAATGCAGTGCAAACCGGAAGCTGTGGTGCAAGCTGCTGCTACGAATACGGTGGTGTGTTTGATTGTAGAAACTGTACGGACTCGATAATTATTACAAACAATAGATTTGAAAGAGTAACTACAAAGCGGTTGGTATCAAATACCCAAGGCAATAACCAGGTAGGAAACGGTGTTGGATTCCTTACCAGTGCTTATGTAGCAAACAATTTTTTCAGTTATCAGGCAGCTCAAGGGCTTACATTTTCAACAGGTGTACCCACTGTATTTATTTTTAACAACGTTCATAATATTTCCAGTGCAGCAACTTGTATTGTTACCAACGATGTTACAGATTGTAGAAATAATATTTTCGCTTCAAAAAATAATACTCCCGCAGTAGCATTTAGTAATTTACCATCTGCCACCATAAATTTTAATAACTATTTTACCAATAGTGCCACATTAATTCTGGCTAATATCGGCGGAGGCAGTTTTGCTACATTAGCTTCATGGCAAGCTGCATCTGGTAAAGACGCAAACAGTAAAAATGTAAATCCAAAATACATAGATTCTGTTAATCTGCATATTCAGCATCCAACATTATTAGGTGCAGGTACACCGGCTCCTACAATAAACCCAATTTTATTTGATATAGATAATGATAATAGAAATTCCCTTAATCCAGCTATAGGAGCAGATGAACCGATGCTTTTAAGCAATGATGTAATTGCAAAACAACTTTTTGCCGTTAAAAAAGAATTCGCTGCCAATGCTCCTCAACCATTATCAATAAGAATAACGAATAATGGTGCAGCGGCTTTAAACCAAGTAAAAGTGCGTTGGAGTATTGATGGCACAGAGCAATTACCGCCTTACAACTGGACAGGAAATTTGGCTTATGACAGCAGTACAACCATCAACTTTGGTAACTACAGTTTTCCAATGCTAAAATATTCATCACTTAAAGTATGGACAGATTTGCCCAATGCTGCTCCAGACGAAGCACCAATAAATGATACGCTAAGGCTTGACAGTATAATGCCTTTTGCCAGAGGACAATTTACCATTGGTGGTGTAAACCCAAGCCTACCAAGCTTTACAAAGGCAGGAGAGTTTTTAAATTATGGCGGTGTGGATGGTGCAGTTAATATTTTACTACGAAATGGAAAATACATTGAGCAGCCGACAATTAGATTTATCAAAGGGGCAAGTCTTACAAACCTTGTAACTTTTAAAGGTGAAAATAATAACGCTTCGCTTGATACACTGGCTTTTACCGCAACAGGCATCGGCAGCAATCCTTTTGCTGTATTGGCATTAGACAGTGCTGCGTTTGTAAATTTTAAACATATTACGTTCCAATCTACCAACCCCGGTAATGGCTATGTAACAGAAATTTTATTACGCAATAAAGTGAGATTTATCAATATAGATAGTTGTGCTTTTCATTCTATTTCGGCAGCTTCATCATCAGCATATGCACATATACTTCAACAACCGTCTTCCATAATTGATAGCAATATTAACATTACTAACAGCCGTTTCAACAGTGGCGTGGGCGGAGTAATAATGACTATTAGAAACGGCATGATAAAAGGTAACAGGTTTGAAGCAATGGGTAGCGGATCACAAGCAATTGATGTAAGTGTGTCTGCAAATAGCTTCGCACTTATAGACAGTAATTTTGTTCAAAATCCTATCATCTGTACCTTCCAGAGCGGCAATAACTGCTTTGCTTTTGGTACAAACAGTATTGGCGGTATCAAATTAAATTTTGCTACCGGCACCAATGTAGATGTAACTGTATCTAGAAATAAAATATATGCCAGTGGTGGTGTGGCTTTCTACTCTCAAAGCAATGGCACAGCACTAAAACCAATAAAAGTTTATAATAATTTTTTCAGCGGCAAAGGTAGAACGGTTTATGCAGGTGGTCAGTACCACGATTTTTTCAATAATACAATTGCCGATAGTTCTTCCAATAGTAACAACAGCTTGGTAGATGTCGCAAACAGTAACATTAATTTTAAAAATAACATTCTCGCAAAGACTGTTACAACACCTGATTTATTCTACAGGCTTTTAGATATTAACAACAGTTTTTACGTGTCTACTTTTAGCAGTAATAACAATGCATATTACATAGCAGATTCTACCAAAACCATTTACAACGGTACAACCAATTTAACTTTATCTGCATGGAAAGCTTTGGGTAAAGATGCCAACAGCAAAAAAATTACACCTGCATTTGTAAGCTACTATTCAGATTTGCATATTGATAAAAATAAAGCAGGTGCAGTAGATGTATTTAAATTTGGCGCACCACTTTCAGCCATACCAAAAGATATTGACGACAGCATTAGAAACCCAATTGCGCCAAGCATTGGAGCAGATGAGTTTACCTTAAATGATGATGATGGTGGCGCCCTTGCCATTACCAATCTTGGCATACCAGTAGCACAGGGAACCAATAACATCATAGCTTCTATTAGAAATTATGGCAACAATAATATTACGGCCGCTACTATAAACTGGAGCGTTAACAATGCCATTCAAACTCCCTATTCATGGACAGGAAATATTGCTACAGGCGATAGTGCTGTAAATTTAAATATTGGCAATTTTAATTTCACAGGTATTGGTAAATACGATATAAAAGTATGGACGAGTATTGCAGGTGATATAAATGCAGTTAACGATACGGCTTACAAAACGGTGTATCCTGCACTCTGCGGCAACTATACCATTGCTGGTACTACACCAGACTTTATAAGTTTTTCTGCCGCATCAAAATATGCTTCGTTTGCAGGCGTAAGTTGCCCCGTGGTATTTAATATTAGAGACGGAGTTTACAATGAATCTGACACAATTAATTTTATACCAGGTACATCAGCCATAAACACAGTTACTTTTCAAAGCCAAAGTTTAGATAGCAGTAAAGTACAATACACACAATCAGCATCTTTTATTGGGGCAAATACGGTAGCAGTTCTTACACTAAATACTGTTCAACATGTAAAATTTAAAGCCATTGGTTTTAAAAGAGTGGCAGACCCTTTATATAATTTTTATTTTGATGTAATTGGTACTAATGGCAATGTGAGCGGTTTAGATTTTACCAGTTGTGAGGTAAGCAGCAGCGGTCCGGGTAAATTAATCAACGTTCCGTTTTATTCGTTTCAAACAATTCCAAATACTGACTTGGTATTTAATAAAAACAATTTTACGGGAGGAGCAACAGGCATAAATATAGGGTTCCAAAACAATACCATTTATTCCAGAGCTGTTACCATTACCAACAATAAATTTAATAAAACAATAGGCAGTGGCAGCAATACTTTTACAATTGATTTAGGTGGAGTAGCCATTGCCAATATCAGCAATAATTATATTGACAGTTGTACAAGCAACAGGTATATTGGTGGTATCAGGTTGGTATATGTATCTGGAAAAACAAATGTACTTGGCAATACGATTATTAAACGCAAAGCTACTTATGGTATTTATTTAGAAGGAGTAAGTGGCGGCTCTGTAACCGATAGTGCTGTTGTTGTTGGCAATAATTTTATAACGATAGATAGTACGCTGTCTCCTGTAGGTATTTATGGTACTCAGGTAGGTAGAAATGTAAAAATTGTTTATAATAATATTTTAAACAATAGTACATCGTCCTCAAGTAGAGCATTACAATTTGCTTACTCTTACAATGCAGGTACTTTAAAAGATACCATTGCCAACAATAATATGGTGAGTACAGCAGCAGGTATTTCGTTTGCTGTGTTTCAAAACACCGCAGCAGATATACAGTGCAACAACAATAATATTTTTGCAACTGGTAGTGCAATTCTTACAAATTACAATAGCACAAATTATACGACCATACCTACTTTTCAAACGGCAGGCGGTACTTTTGCAAACAATGTTTCTAAAAATCCTTTGTACATAAGTGCAACCGATTTGCATGTGTTGGAATTAAGTTTACGCACAAATGGAACACCGCTTAATTATGTATTAAAAGATATAGATAACGATACCCGAGGTTTGGTAAATACTACCATTGGTGCCGATGAGATTGTAGTAAGTAATTTAGATATGGGCGTATCTGCATTGGTAACCCCTACAAAACCTTTTGCGGCAGGCACACAAAATATTACAGTGGCTTTAAAAAATTATGGCGCTACCAGCATTACAAACACAACAGTAAATTGGAGTATAAATGGTACACTACAAACGCCTTTTAATTTTACAGGTAGTATAGCTTTTGGCAACACTGTAAACGCAACTATTGCCAGTTATAATTTTGTGGTAGATAGTGCATACAATCTCAAATTTTGGACGAGCAATCCTAATGGTTCAGCAGATAATAACCTTACAAACGACAGTACGATTATTGCAGATTTTTATCCTGCACTAAGCGGCACATATACCCTTGGCGGCACTTCGCCAAACTTTAAAGGTTTTGGCAGAAGCATGCGTAATTTAAAATATGGTGGTGTATTGGGCAATGTAATTTTTAACGCAAGAGAAGCAGTTTACTACGA
>JAYUJS010000668.1:0-4836 GCA_043765095.1 Ferruginibacter sp. | reverse complement strand
TATTACTGTGTACTCAACTGCTAGTTTATGCAAATGTCTTTTTTCAATATCTCCTGCCTTGTAATATTTTACTGATACTTCAAAATCTTCTCTATTATCTAGACTTGGTTCAAAATTTCCAATAAACCAGCCACCTACAAAATCTTTTATTTTAGAAAGCTCCATTTTATTTCATAAATTTTGTTTTGTTAAATAAGCATCAAATTCTTTTATTTTTTGTGCAGAATATAAAGACAAATAATTATTAGAAGAAATTTCTAAATGCGAAATTGATAAACCAGAAAGTATCAATTGGTTTAAGACAGATGACACATAAAATTTTCCATTTAATTGGTCATCATCAATAATGGTTTTGCATGCATTATTTACAAATGATAGAAATGTTTTAAAGTAATAAAAACCAGCAATAGCATTTTTACTTATAGGTTTTTTTTCTGCAAACTGCATAGCTGCATTATTATTTATTAATACATAAGACCACCTTGGATGCACGGAATTAAAAGTAATTACCCCTGCATCTAATTTTTCTTTTCTAAATGTATTGATGGTTTCATTAAGATTTGTAAGTAGTATTTGATCTGAATTTACAATAACACATTCTTCATTTTTTGGTATTTGATCTATTCCCATTAATATAGAACATACAGCACCCGATGTTGTATTTTTTAAATAAATAATTTCTGCTTTGGGGCAAAGTAATGTAATGGTATTATCTATGTGGTATTTTGCACAAGTATTTTCATTTACAATAAAAAATATTTTATTTATATTTTTTATTGTAGATAAGTTTTCTATTACATATTCAATTAATGGTTTGCCATGCAAATCAATAAGCGGTTTAGGATATTGATATTCTGAGGAATCTATTATTTCATCAGGATGTGCCATTGGTACAATAATATTCACTAGCTTAATGATTTTATTTTTGTTGTAATATTTTGATACGTTACATCGAAAATGTTATTAACTATAAGCAAATGACCCCCACTAGCTTTGGCTGCTTTAATTCCATTTTCATTGTCTTCTACTATTAAACATTCAGTAGGTTTTAATTTTAATTTTTCTATAGCCTTTGTATATATTTCAGGGTCTGGTTTTCCCTTCACTACATCTTGGTTAGATAAAAAGAAATTTAAGTAAGGAGCAAGAGAAGATTTTTCCATCATCACTTCTATTGTCTTTCTTACAGAATTACTACAAACTGCAAGTTCGTATCCTTCATTTTTTAATTTTGATAATGCATATTGATGATGAAAAATAGGTTTGCATTTATTGTAAATAATTTCCATTGTGTATTGTTGCTTTAAATCATCTATAAAAGCATGAAGACCTTTTGGAATTCTTCCTTCCATTGTTAGCATTTCCAATTTCTTTTTGGTGGGCAACCCATCAAAAGTTACAAGGTGCTCATACCTATTTATTTCTTGCCCAAAATGTTTTAATGCTTTATTTAATGCCTCATAATGCCAATCTTTAGCATCTATAAGTACACCATCCATATCAAAAATTACTGCTTTTATCATTATAAGTCAAAATAAATTTTAGCTTTATCTGGCACATCTGTACACAATAAAACCTGTGGTGAAAGATGCCAATTATTTTCTTTTATAAATTCCCACAGTTCCATTTCATTTCTTCCATGTAATTCTGGCGATACAAAAGCAATCTTCTTTTTATTATTTAGCTGCAAATTTACAAAAGATTTATCGAACCAGATATGTTTAAACATATCTAACCAAATACCTTTTGCTTTTGCATAAAGTTCAGTATTAGGTACTTCATATTCGCTACATCTTATATATACATTCATATTTAATTGAAAGTATCGTAATGTTTCTGGTATGGACATATCAAACACAAAATAATCTTCAATGCTGTATTTCTTTATTAAATCTGAAAGTAGTACAGTCAAACCATCTGCTTTTACATTTAAAGCCAGCGTGCATTTTTTTGAATATTTATTATATTGTTCAAATAAATAAGCTGCCGTATAATTATTATCTTTCGCTACATCATGCGAAATAACCAGCTCGGTATCAAAATCTCTAATATCCGTTTCTATACCCCAACCATTTTTAAAAGATAAATCGTTTGCTTCTTTGGTATTTTTTTCTTCAATATTTTTCCAATAACCTCTATGCGATAATAATTCCATATTTTTCATTTTTAATTACATCCATTTTTCACACCACATTTGAAACATTAAAATATACCAAATTTTAGTAACAAGCTCTGTTTTGCCAGTATAAAATTGATTTTTATATTTTGTTACTTCTGTTTCATTTAATATTTGGTATGCTTGAATTTTTTGCGGGCTTAAATAATATTCTACAATTTCTTTTAAATCATGTTGCAACCATTTCGTAATAGGTATTGCAAACCCCATTTTTGGTCTTTCCATTATTTCTTTGCCAACGTATTGATGTACTATTTCTTTTAAAATATATTTTTTTACGCCTTTATTATATTTATAGTTGCTGGGCAAGCGTGCAGCCCACTCTATTACATGCTGGTCTAAAAAAGGTTCTCTACCTTCTAGGCTTGCACTCATGCTTGCCCTATCTACTTTTTGCATAATATCATCTGGTAAATAGGTTTGATAATCTACCGCCATCATGTATGTAATATTTTCAAAAAACTCGGGCAATAATTCTGATGAAGTATGAGCTGTTTTACAGTCTACAAAATTGTTTAACATTAATTTTTTAATATCCGCTTTGTCAATGCCAGCAGTTATATTTTCCATTACTGTTTTTATATCTGTGCTAGAAAGTAAGTCGTTTATTTTTTTTAAACGATGTGTAATGAGTGGGTCTTTTCCAATAAACGGAATTTTCTCTGGCGGAAAAATAGTAAGCCCTTTAGACAATACTTTTCTTAAAGGAGTAGGTATATTTTTAATTTTACCTAAATATTTTTCAATATAATCGTATCTATTATACCCAGCAAAAATTTCATCACCAGCATCTGCAGATAATGCAACGGTTACTTTTTCTCTAGCCATTTTGCTTACTAGCATTGTGGGCATAGCGCTGCTGTCAGCAAAAGGTTCATCGTAGTAAAAAGGTAAATCGTTCACCAATTTTAAGATATCTTTTTCTGTGCAATAATACTCTGTGTGGTCTGTACCTAGCTTGTTTGCAATTTCTTTTGCAAAGGGAGCTTCATTTAATTTTTCATCTTCAACGCCTATGGTAAAAGTCTTTAATTTTTCTGTAGTGTTTTTTTGTATAAGTGCGGCCACACTTGTGCTGTCATAACCACCACTTAAAAAAACACCCACAGGCACATCTGCCACCATTCTATATTGAAATGCTTTTGTTAAAATTTTTTCCGTTTCTTTTTTTGCTTCTTCAAAAGAAACATCAAGTTTTGGTTTATTGTAACAATCGTAAACATTCCAATACTGTTGTATGCTAAATGCTTTTGTAGATAAATCTATTTTAAAAAAATGACCTGGTTTTAATTTATGGCAATGCTCAAAAATGCAATGCGGTGCATTTATATAGCCATATTGCAAGTAAGTAGCTACAGCTGCATTGTTTATTTTTTTTTCAAAGTTTGGATGTTGGTGAAAAGCTTTAAGCTCGGATGTAAATAAAAATAAATCATTATGCCAATAATAAAAAAATGGTTTTACACCAGCCCTATCCCTGCATCCAAAAATTTCATTTTTGGTTTTATCTACAATAATAATGGCAAACATGCCTACAAATTTTTCCAAACAAGCCGTTCCCCATTCTATATATGCATGTAACACAACTTCTGTGTCAGATGTACTTACAAAAGTATGCCCTGCATTTATCAGCGTTTCTTTTATTTCTACATAATTATAAACCTCGCCATTTAGTAAAATGCTATAATTATTATAATGCATGGGTTGTGTACCAGCTTCTGATAAATCTATTATACTCAGCCGCCTGTGCCCCAAGCCAACTTGAGCGTCCTTTAAATTGTCAAAAGAATAACCTTCGCCATCTGGCCCTCTATGCAGCATGGTACGGTTCATTTTTTGCAAAATATCTACAGAAGACTTTTTATTAAAATCAATTATTCCTGAGATTCCACACATTTTTTTCTTCTTTATGCTAAAGGGATTAACCTTTGCGGCTTCTAATATTCATTTAATATTTTGGTATACACATCTACATACACTTTTTCTGCTATATCAAAATGTCTATACTTAATACCTACTGCACGTATTCTGTTTCTTACATTTTCAATGCTGTCAGCTGTTAGCAATGTTTCTATTGCTTTTATATTTTTCAAATACCCATCAGCTGTATAATCTGTAATAATTGTACCTATATTTTCTTTTTGTATAATATCACTGTCGTCAGAAATATTTTCTGTAATTACTACAGGTAAGCCAGTGGCCCAATATTCCCCATCTTTAATAGGTGAGCAGTAGCGCTTAGAATGTATTGGTTTTACAGGCGTAATGGCAAAATCTGCTATTGACAAATATTTATACATTTCTGGAAACGGTACAAACATTTTTGTAATAATACTTATGTCTAGCTTAGCTTTTGTGCAATAATCAGCTACTTCTTTATCAGAATGTGATGTTAGTAATAAAATTCTAAAATCATTGCCCCAGTAATTATAACAAGCTTTAAAAAAATCGAAGGTTTCATTTTCTAAATATTGTCCTCCAAATTTTCCTGCATACACCAATACTTTTTTATTTTCAAGGTTATATTTTTTTCTAAATTCATTTCTATAGCTTTCATAAAAATTAAATTTAGTAGTATCTACAATGGCTGGTTTCCAATAAAAGTTTTTTAATGTAATGCCATATTTAGTAAGTGCATATTCTTGCATGGCATTTGTAGT
>JAYUJS010000667.1:0-1823 GCA_043765095.1 Ferruginibacter sp. | reverse complement strand
CGGCTTGTGTTGAAATTAGTAATGATGAAGTAGGAGAAATAAAAAGATTAAATGAACTTAGTTTTTCTGACCATAGTGCTGTTGTTACATTAAAAATTGCTGTATTAAAAAGAATTTTTGAAAAAGAAAAAACCACATTTAATAAGAGTGAGGAATGGAACACTTTTTTTGAAGCACACAATAATTGGCTTACTCCATTTGCAGCATTTTGCACATTGAGAGATAAATTTAATACCCCTGATTTTGCATTATGGAATGAATATGCTATTTATGATAAAGAAAAAATTACCGCATTTACCAATGTAAATAACGAACATTATTATGGTATGATGTTTTGGTATTTTGTGCAGTTTAATTTGCATTTACAATTGCAAAATGCTATATCCTATGCTCATAAAAATAAAGTAATTTTAAAAGCCGATTTACCAATTGGGGTAGGCAGGCTAAGTGCTGATACATGGGAAAATACAAGTTTATTTGTTATGGGAATGCAGGCAGGTGCCCCACCAGATGCTTTTTCAGGAAGTGGACAAAATTGGAGTTTCCCTACTTATAATATTTACGAAATGAGCAAAGACGGTTTTGCTTGGTTTAGAAGAAGAATGCAACATTTAGAAACTTACTTTGATGCAGTAAGAATAGACCATGTATTAGGTATTTTTAGAATTTGGAGTATATCTACCAACCAAGTAGAAGGCACAATGGGAAGATTTGTACCTGCATTACCATTGTATAGGCATGATTTTGAAAATGCTGGCTTATATTTTGATTCATACAGATATTGTAATCCTTTTATAAATGATGAAATTTTGTATGAGCAATTTGGCAATGAGTTTGTGGAGGTAAAAAATATTTTTTTTAAAAATGGTCAATTTGCAGAAGGTTATAATGACCAACGAAAAATTGAAAATTATTTTTTGCATAACCCAAAAAATATGCGTTGGCAACAAGGATTGTATGATTTAATTGCCAATGTAACTTTATTTAAAGATGCGCATGATGGTTTTCATTTTAGAATAAATATGTTTCAAATAAGCAGCTATAAATGGTTGTCTGATAATGAAAAAACTATAATAGATGCACTATACCATAATTATTTTTTTAAATTGCAAAACGACTTGTGGCGAAAAGAAGGGGAAATGAAATTGGAAATGATGACTGATAGCTCTGACATGCTGTTGTGTGCGGAAGACCTAGGAATGGTGCCAGATTTTACAGATGAAGTATTAAAAAACTTGGATATACTTTCTTTGCAGGTACAGCAAATGCCAAAGGATAATGCTTCTCTTTATTCCAACACTGTAAAAGCAAAATACGAATCTATTGTAATGCCAGCCACGCATGATATGAGCCCAATGCGCTTGTGGTGGGAAGAAGATAGAACTACTACTCAATCATTTTTCAATGATATTTTGCAAGAGGTTGGCAATGCGCCACAATATTGTGAGCCTTGGGTATGTAAAAAAATAGTTGAAAAGCATTTGCAATCTCCAGCAATGTTAAGCATTTTTTTAATGCAAGATATACTAGCCTTAGATGGAAATAATAGGCTTGAGAACCCTTCCGATGAGCGTATAAATGTACCCGCAAATCCAAACCATGTTTGGAATTATAGGATGCATATTTCTTTAGAAGATTTAATCATAACTGATAGTATTAAGAGTGATATGAAAGAAATGGTAGAAAGATATGGGAGGTGAAAAAGTTTAAGGTTTAAAGTTCAAGGTTTGTCTTCTGCTAGGAGGATACAAACATTTTTAAGTTTTTTTAATATTTTGTATTAATTTCAAATAAATGAAAAGTATATTGTAAAATATAAAATT
>JAYUJS010000666.1:0-1827 GCA_043765095.1 Ferruginibacter sp. | reverse complement strand
CTCCTAACGTTCTTTTATTTTCTTGTATTGGTACAGCTACACCTACGTACTCATATTTAGCAATACCACCAAAATAATCTGCATGCATTACAGTAGCTGTAGGGTTATATTTTACGGCTGCAAGCCCCGCAGGGTTCCAATAGCCAGCTGTGGCATCTTTTACAGAAGCTACCTGCGCATTACCCATGCCTAGCCCTTTTGCACCTGCACCTATATTTAAAAACTCATTAGAGTATTTTCTAAACTGCGAAAAACTTTCGATGCTTAAAAGCAATGAAGATAGTAATAAAGCAAAGCAGCTTTTTATCATAATGTAAATATTAGTAATGAATCATTAATTAGTTTTTAGGCTAACGTATTTTTTATATTTAAAATTGCATGCACACATATTGATAATTTTAAATGCAACTTACCAAAAATAACATATTTGTATCAAATCGTAAGCTATTAACCTACATTTATAAAGACACTTAATAAAATGTAAACGTTATCCTATTTCTTACATTTATTTTAAATATTCTTTTTGTGTTTTTTGCCAGCTATCTAAAACCTTAAATTTGCAATGTATAAATAAAAAAGAATGAACGTTTTTATAGAAGAAATGAAATGGCGAGGCATGCTACAAGATATAATGCCAGGTACTGCCGAGCAGCTTAACAAAGAGTTAACAAGCGGCTATATAGGTTTTGACCCAACATCAGATAGTTTACATATAGGTAGCCTTGTGCCAATATTATTGCTGGTACACCTGCAAAAAGCAGGGCATAAACCTGTAGCATTGGTAGGTGGTGCCACAGGTATGGTGGGCGACCCAAGTGGTAAGAGCGAAGAACGCAATATGCTAAGTGAAAATGTATTAAATAAAAATATTGATGGAATAAAAAAACAACTAGCCAAATTTTTAGATTTTGAAAGTACAGCTGCCAATGCAGCTGTAATGGTAAATAACTACGATTGGTTTAAAGCTATATCTTTTTTAGATTTTATAAGAGATGCGGGCAAACATATTACCGTAAATTATATGATGGCTAAAGATAGTGTGAAGAAAAGGTTGGAAGGAGATAATGGAATGTCATTTACTGAATTTACATACCAACTTGTACAAGGCTATGATTTTTACTGGTTGCATAAAAATATGAATTGTAAGCTACAAATGGGTGGCAGCGACCAATGGGGCAATATTGTAACAGGTACTGAGCTTATAAGAAAAAAGAGTGGGGGGGATGCCTTTGCTTTTACCTGCCCGCTTATAAAAAAAGCAGATGGTGGCAAATTTGGCAAATCTGAGCAAGGTAATGTTTGGCTAGATGCTGAAAAAACTAGCCCATATCAGTTTTATCAATTTTGGTTAAATGCTACTGATAAAGATGCTGAGAGTTGGATTAAAATTTTTACTTTTCTTACAAAAGATGAAATTGATAATATTATTGTAGAGCATAAAAAAGACGAAAGTAAATGGTTATTGCAAAAAACACTTGCCAAAGAGCTTACTATTTTTGTGCATGGTAAAAGTGAATTTGACAAAGCCATAGAAACCACAGAAAAATTGTTTGCCGAAAAAAATGCAACTGTCGAAAGTTTATCTGAGCAGGATTTGAATGCAATAAATGGAATTGTAAAAGCAGTTATAAAAAAAGAAGATTTTGAAGCAAGCATAGATGTAACAACTCTGCTTTCAGACCTAAATATTTTTGATAGCAAAGGCAATGCAAGAAAAATGATATTAGATGCTGGTGTAAGTATTAATAAAGAAAAAATAACTGACCCTAAAATGTTACCAACAAGTGCTCAATTATTGCACGGCAAATTTTTACTAGTACAAAAAGG
>JAYUJS010000665.1:0-1827 GCA_043765095.1 Ferruginibacter sp. | reverse complement strand
TTGCATCTGATTTTAACCCTGGCTCCTCCCCTAGTGGCAATATGAATTTTGTAGCCGCACTAAGTTGCATACAAATGAAAATGCTACCCGAAGAAGTTATAAATGCAGCTACAATAAATGGTGCGTATGCTATGCAATGCGAAACAGAAACTGGGTCTATAATGATTGGCAAAAGAGCAGATTTAATTTTCACAAAAAAAATAGCTTCGCTAGCATATTTATTTTACAACTTTAGCATGAACAATATCGATAAAGTGATGGTGAAGGGCAGGTGGGTTTAAAAGTTTGAGGTAAAAAGTTTTAATTACTTCAAGGTTTATTTGGCAAAAAAAGTATTTAAAATTTCGTGCTATTTTATAATACGCCACACCGCTACAAACATAGTAAATTGGTACGTTCTATGTATAACAAAAAAATCATTTAATCTCTTTTTTATTTTGTATTTCTATAAATACACTCCATTTTCAGGCCTAGCCTGGCATTTTACAAAAACGCCTTACCGCCCCTTCCTTTACAAGCAAGCAAGTTCTTGAAAAAAAATTAAAAAAGTATCCAATTATATCATCATAATTTAATTGTTTTTTATAATATTTTCACACTACATTTATATTCTCATAAATTTAAACCACGCCTAAATAAATCTAAATATGAAACACTTCAAGTTTTACAGCAAAAAAGAGCTTATTGCACTTACAAATCCTCGACGTTTTGAAACTAAAATTGGAGAGCGCATACAAACTACAAAAGAGGGAGAATGGCCAAATGTATTACAGCAATCATCAGCAAAGTATGTAATAGTGGGCATTCCAGAAGATATAGGTGTAAAAGCAAACTTGGGTATAGGTGGTGCAGATAGTAGTTGGACATCATTTTTACAAGCATTCTTAAATATACAAAGCAATGATTTTTGCAGTGGAGAAGATATATTATTGCTAGGTCATTTTGATTTTGGAGATCTAAAATACTTAATAGAAAACAATGCCTTTAACGAAGAAGAAAAAATAAATGCTTATCGCCATGCAGTGAATACAATAGATGAGGAAGTAGAAACATTAATGAAAATAATTTCTGCCGCTGGCAAATTTCCAATTGTAATAGGAGGCGGACACAACAATGCATACCCAATATTAAAGGGAGTTTCCAAAGGACTATTAAAAAATAATGAACTACCATTGGCACAATTAAATGCCATTAATTTAGATGCGCATAGCGACTATAGAACCATGGAAGGGAGGCATAGTGGGAATGCTTTTAGATATGCAGAAAGCGACGGCTTTCTTGGAAAGTATAGCATTGTAGGGCTTCATGAAAATTATATTTCGCAAAATGTTTTGGTAGATATTTATTCAAACCCATTTATGCAATACACATCATACGAAGATATTTTTTTAAGAGAAAGAAAGAGTTTTATGCAAGCAGTAGGGCAAGCAGTAGATTTTACGCATGATAGCTATACAGGCATAGAGCTAGATTTAGACGCAGTGCAAAACACTTTAAGCAGCGCACATACGCCGTCAGGCATTAGCGCACTACTGGCAAGGCAATACATTACATTCACAGCTAGGCATTCACGTGCAGCTTACCTACATATTTGCGAGGGCGCATCACAACTAAGCGATGGGCGAAAAGATGAAAGTACAGGCAAGCTCATTAGTTATTTGGTGAGCGATTTTGTGAAGGGAATGAATGAAAGATAAAGCGCTAAATCCGTCAAGAGGGACTTTTTAAACCTACTTTTTTATTTTATTACAAAGTAATATTTTATTTTTTTTACCAGCAAAGAAGCAGCCATATTGAGCTGCGGTGGCGTCGCACATTGCATCATTA
>JAYUJS010000664.1:0-4845 GCA_043765095.1 Ferruginibacter sp. | reverse complement strand
TAATTGACAACTGTTAGTTTCCAACTGCTTTTTCCTCCATCCACTTATTTCTTCCCCAATTTGGTATTACGTGCTTTTCGCTATGGTAGCTAGAGCGTACCAGGGGTCCACTTTCTACATAATCTAAGCCAAGCTGGTAGCCTATTTCACGGTATTCTGCAAATTCATTTGGGTGTATAAAACGCTCTACTGGCAAATGCTTTTTAGTTGGTTGTAAGTATTGCCCAATCGTTACTACATCTACCCCGCTATTATATAAATGTGTAAGGGTTTGTACCACTTCTTCTTTGGTTTCACCCAAGCCGAGCATGATACCGCTTTTTGTACGCATACCACCAGCTTTCAATATTTTTAAAGTTTCCATACTTTGCCAATACTTTGCCTGTATACGTACTTGTTTGGTAAGACGTTCTGTAGTTTCAATATTATGGCTCACCACATTTGGGTGTGCATCAATTACTCTTTGAATATTGTGCTTTTCTGCCTTAAAATCTGGTATTAAAGTTTCTAAGGTTGTATTTGGATTAAGTGCATAAACTGCCTTTATTGTATTTTCCCAAATAATACTTCCTCCATCTTTTAACTCATCTCTATCTACAGAAGTAATTACTGCATGCTTTACTTTCATTAGATGGATAGCCTCTGCCACCCTTTGTGGTTCGTCCCAATCCACAGCATTTGGCCTACCAGTAGCTACAGCACAAAAGCCACAGCTTCGAGTGCATATATTTCCCAATATCATAAAGGTAGCAGTGCCTGCACCCCAGCATTCACCCATATTTGGGCAGTTGCCGCTTTCACAAATTGTGTGCAATTTATGAGTATCTACCAAACCTCTTACGTGCTTGTACTCTTCTCCTATTGGTAATTTTACCCTAAGCCAGTCTGGTTTTTTTACTCTTTGTTCACTTGTTTCTATTGTAGATTCCATTTATTATAACTATTTAATATGTTGTATTATTTTCTTCTACCAAATAATATTGCTACATAAGCCGAGAAAAAAAAATTATTATCCTTACTATAAATCATTTGTTGTACTGGCTTACCATAATACTCAGCAATAAAGCCTAGTTCAAGTGCACTTATTATTTCATTATATTTTCCATAATCAAAACGGAGTGCCGCTTTTGCATAAGCACCAAGGTTTACTTTTATTTTATTATAACCTACCCCAAATGCTGGTCCACCAATAGCCACATCACTTATAAACTTTAAAGAATCTGTTTTGTTAGGTTCTAAACCTTTGTATATAATATTACCTTTATTAGAGATTGCTGTATCGGGGTAGCCAAGTAAATATGGTCTTAGCAATCCTAGTGTAAGCCCACCACCAAAGTTTGCAGATACACTTACACCATTTTTGTTGCCTTTATTACCCAATAAAAATTGTTGTTGCACACCGAGTTTTACAGGGTAAAAAAAATTAATTTTTCCGTAAAAGTATGCTCCACCTCCTTGTAATCCTACTTCTTTTATTTCTTTTGGATGTTTTCTTTCTGATATTTCTAGCTGAAATAACATGGCTTTATTTACAGACTGAGCTATTCCTTTTTCAATAAAACCACCATATCCATCACTATTTAATTTTATAGCACCCAAAAAATGTTTTTTATTTACAATAACACCTTCCTCTTCTAATTTTAGCATTGTTTCAACCTTCTCCTTTCGTTTTTCTCTTTTTTCTTGCCTTTTCGATTTTGTTTTTTCTTGTGCAAAACAGCTTGCCGAAAAAGCCAAAATAGCTACTAAAAAAAATATTTTCTTCATATAAATATATTTACATTGTAAATTTATGCAAAAATAAATGGTATAACATTAGTAGCAACTAATTATATTGCTAAACAATTAAAAAAATAACAAAATGACTACATCAATAATTTATAAAGGCAGCCTTAGGTGCGAAGCCATACACCTACAAAGTGGCACAATTATAGAAACTGATGCACCAACAGATAATAGAGGAAAAGGTGAACGTTTTAGCCCTACAGACCTTATTTGTGTAGCACTTGCTACTTGCATTGTAACTACTATGGGAATGAAAGCAATTGATATGGATATTAATTTAACTAACACAAAAATGGAAGTAACCAAACATATGGCTACAGACCCTGTGAGAAGAATTGGTAAAATTGAAATAAAATTAATATTACCGACTACCTTAAAACTTGATGAAAAGCAAATGACGATAATGCAAAGGGTAGCAGAGACATGCCCAGTTAAAAAAAGTTTACATGAAGACGTGGTGGTAGTGGTGGAGTGGGGATAAGAGTTAATGGTTAAAATTGGAGGTTTGAGAATATTGATTGGTTGATTTTTTTATTGGGTTATTGGTTAATTGCGTCTTCAATAAAATGCGAAGAAATTTTGACTCCGCCTTTAATGAATTGAAAAGGCTTATTAATTTTAATTTAAAAAGTCTTAACGCCTTCTCGGCAAAATTTTTTAGTGAAGCAAAATAAAAACTGTGAAACTGTTACAAAAAACTTTGTTGCGAAGCAAATACTGTACTATTATCTTTGCCACCAATGCTAATGCTTAAAAAAATATCAATCACTCATTATAAAAATTACGATTTTAAAAGTTTTAGTTTTACTAAAAATGTAATTGGTATTTGTGGCTTAAATGGGATTGGTAAAACAAATTTATTGGATGCTATTTATTACTGTTGTTTTACAAAAAGTTATTTTACAAGCACAGATTCATTAAATGTAAATTTTGAAAAAGAAGGTTTTAGGCTAGAAGCTTATTTTAATAATAATGAGGAGGAGCAAAAGATAATTTGTATAAACCGGGGCACAGGCAAAAAAGAATTTTCAGTAAATGATATACAGTATGAAAAACTTTCGCTGCATATTGGCAAGTTTCCTGCGGTAATAATAGCACCTGATGATGTGGAAATAATAACAGGAGGCAGTGAAGATAGACGTAGATATTTAGATACAATTATTTGCCAGCTGGATGATGAATATTTGCAGCAATTAATTATGTACAATAAAGTAATGCAACAGCGCAATAGTTTGCTAAAACGTTTTGCAGAGTATGGAAATGTAGATAAAACTTTGCTAGATATCATAGACCAACAGCTTATAAACCCTGGAAAAATTATTTTTGAAAAAAGAGATAGCTACACCAAAAAATTAATTCCACTAATAGAAAAATTTTATTACAAAATTGCAGATAATAGTGAGGCTATTGCATTTAATTATATAAGCCATTTGCAAACAGAAATTTTTGAAAACTTACTTACAAGAACTTATCAGCGTGACTGTATATTACAACGCACTAGCGCAGGTATTCACAAGGATGATGTACATTTTTTATTAAATAATCAACCTTTTAAAACAATAGCTAGCCAAGGGCAAAGAAAAAGTTTGTTATTTGCTTTAAAGCTAGCGCAATATCAACTATTAAAAAACTATAAATCTTATAACCCTATTTTACTGCTTGATGATGTATTTGAGAAATTAGATGAAAAACGTATGCACAAATTATTACATTGGATTTGCAAAGAAAATGAAGGACAAGTTTTTATTACAGATACCCATAAACAAAGATTAACTAATATTTTTGAAGAATTAGACATAGATGGAGAGATAGTACAATTATGAATAGGAATTTCTGATTTTATATGTACGATTTTACATTTATGAGTTAGTTTATAATGCATATTCACCATTAAACAATCTAACCATTGTACAATTCAACAAGTTAACAATTATTACATTTTTCAATTTTACAAAATATGGCAGAGTTATCTATGGCGGAAGCCATGCAATTATTTCTTAAAAAGAGCAAACTTAAAAGTGGCATTCAAGCTGTGCAAATTGAAGAGGTATGGGAAAAAATTATGGGTAAAACGGTAGCAAAATACACAGACAAAATACAAATATTTGGAGGCAAACTTTTTGTAACTACAAGCATAGCTCCTTTAAAAAACGAACTTACCTACCAAAAAGAAAAAATTATTGAAATGGTGAATAAAGAATTGGGAGAAGTTGTAATTAAAGAAGTGATAATAAAATAAATTTAATATTATTTATCTTGATTTTAAAAAACATTATTTGTTTTAAAAAACTACTAAACACATTGAATGGCAATTCGTCATCTTTCTTTTAATTTTTTAAAATGTGTTGGTGTAAGCACTGTAGCTTTTAAAAACTGTGTTTATAAATTATTTACAATGCTTTAGTGCATTTTGTAAGTAATTTCCGAAAGTAAATCTTCTCCAAAAATTACCAGCATTTTTATTCATTCAATTTTTTTAATAAAATCATATACAGCTCAATAGTAATAGCTTTTAACTACCAAAAAAAGTTTGACAAGTGTGTATAACTATGATTTAACTAACTACTGAGTAAAAATTAAAATTTTACATTAGGTTTTTTGTATATTTTGTACACATAATCAATAATAATTTTCTACTTTTTTTAAATAAAACACCCTGCTTTTTTTTTAATAATTCAAGTACTGCTTTTTTTAACATTGAGCTCTTTTTTTACATTTTTTAATAAATCTTATTTTGCTTCAATTTCTCCTAGTTCAACTTTTACTGGCGTAATTACAATTTATTTTAATGTATCTTTCACAAAAATTTTACAAATTTTACCAGCCATTTTTTTTTATAAATTTTCATACTTTAACTATTAATTCTTCTAAATTATAGGTAGTAATATTCGTTAAAAAAATTATTTATTTTGATGATAACAATTTAATAAAAGTAAAAATTGCCTAAACAATTACAACATAATAATTATATATTTTCATAAAAAATCAATTAATTTTTTGTTAATAATATTTTAACGTATTTTGGGCGTCTAAATAATAACATATCATTATGATTTCATC
>JAYUJS010000663.1:0-4845 GCA_043765095.1 Ferruginibacter sp. | reverse complement strand
CAGCAATATCATTTACAAACACACTAAAATTCTCATCCATTGTTTCTCTATTTTTTTTGGTAGTTATAAACCTATCCATTTGCTTTCTAATAGCATCTCGGGCTTCTCTTTCCAACGTTGTATCTGCTTTAGATGTTATTTCTTTCTTTGCATTTGGCTTGCTTTTTTGGTCTAGCAGTTCAACATATTTACCAAGTACCATAAGTTTTATCCTTTTTCTCCATCTATCACTCCTTTCAGCTTCTGTAGTAGTAAATGCAAGCTTTTCTGCATCTACTTCTATCGTTTCTTTTGTAGAAAAATTAAATGGTTTGCTCAATAATTCTTTATAATAATTAGAAGCTTCATTAACTCTTTTAATATATAATTCGTGTATATCAAAAAAAGATTTTAATTCCGTTCCATGTATTTCATCATCAATAATAGTTTCGTACTTTTTTAAAGCATCAATATCACTTTGAAAAAAGATATTTTTTTCATCATCCAATTCTTCAACAAATCGCTTAAATACTATTTTACTAAATTCATCATCTATTTTTCTAGGGCTAAAATGCCCTTCTTCCAATAGTATACCTACATTCTTTATTACTTTACTATATCTCAGCTTTGGGTTTTCATCAAGAGCACTTCCCTCAGTTTTTCCTTGAGATTTAAAAGCTATAAATAAACTAGCACATACAAGTACTAGCATTATTGGTAAAAATTTTTTGCTCATAATAAAGGTTGCAATTTTTTGCATATTGTAAAATTAACGTAAATGTGAAGTTACGAGTTTATTGTAAATGATAAAGGGCAATAAAATTTTGTTAAGAATTAAGATGGCAAAGGGTATTTGGCTTTAAGCAGTTGTAATTATACATTGTGCGAAAAGCAGTGGGCAGTTGGCAATAAACTATTATTGTTAGTTAATGAGAAAATAAAAATTGGTTATAGTAATTTTGAGAAGTAGTTTTCATTTGGAAGGTTATTCAAATTAACAAGCAAACTATTTTCTAATTAATTTTTTGTATTAAAAAGCCTTTCAAAATAAATTGAAAGGCTTTTAAAAAAATGGGTAATCGAGGGGGCTCGAACCCCCGACCCTCAGAATCACAATCTGATGCTCTAACCAACTGAGCTACGACTACCATTTAATATTTTAACTTAACTATAATCAATTTCGAAAAATCGGAATCTTAATTTTATACCTTTCGTTTATCAAAGTGAAAATCTATAATCAACTGAGCTACGACTACTGATTAAAGGATTGCAAAAATAGCAATAAAATATTGAGAGGCAAAAAGATTTTAGATTTATACATTACTAGTGCAATAAGTTTTTTATAAAAAGCTTATTTTGCAGATTATTATAAAAAGTAACATGAAGAATAATTTATTACAGAAATCTATACCACATTTAGTAGCGTTTGGTATTTTTTTAATAGTATCAATCATATTTTGCTTGCCTGTTTTTCAAGGAATGGCAATAAACCAAAGTGATATGAGCCAAGTGGCAGGAATGGCTCAACAATCTAAAATGTTTTACCTAGAAAATGGTAATTATCCACTATGGACAAACAGTATGTTTGGCGGTATGCCGGCTTATCAAATTTTAATTAGCGGTAGCCATTCTATAACTTTAGGCTGGTTTCATAAATTATTTACTTGTTTTTTACCACAAGCGCCTGGGCTTTTCTTTCTTGCTTGTATTAGTTTTTATATACTATCACAAATACTTAAAATAAAACCTTGGATAGGTATATTAGGTGCACTTGCATATAGCTTTTCTTCTTACAACGCAATTATTGTAGAAGTTGGTCATATTTCAAAATTTGCTGCAATGGGCTATGCACCTATGCTTGTTGGTGGCATTATTTTACTTACCAACAAAAAATATATACTTGGTTTTCTTACAACTTTAATGGCAGCTACTTTAATAATGAACCAAAATCATGTGCAAGTAGTTTATTACATATTCATTATTATATTTTTTCTTTTCATATCGTTTTTTATTAGTTGCATAAAAAATAAAGAATTTTCACATTTTTTTAAAACTGTTGGGTTGTCAGTGTTTGCAGCAGCTTTGGCTATTTTATCGTTTGCTACCATTTTTTTACCTACAAAGGAGTACACAAAAGAAACTATGCGTGGTGGCATATCTGAGTTGACACTTGGAGACAAAAAAGAAGATGCTGAAAATAAATCTAAAGGTGGGCTAAATAAAGATTATGCTTTTCAATGGAGCTATGGAATAGGCGAAACATTTACATTTTTATTGCCCAACTATTATGGTAGTAATTCCGGACCAAAACCATTTGGAGATAAAAGTAAAATTATAGAAGGATTGACAAATAGTGGGCTGCCTGAGCAAGCTATAAATAGCATGTATGGAAGTTTTAGTGCTTACTGGGGTGAACAACCAGGTACTTCTGGCCCCGTATATTTAGGTGCAATTATTTGTATGCTTTTTATAGCAAGTTTATTTTTTGTAGATAAAAAATATCTAGGTTGGTTATTAGCTGCTACTATTGTTGGAATAATATTAGGGTGGGGAAGTAATTTTAAAGCAGTAAATTATTTTCTATTTGACCACTTACCTTTTTATAACAAGTTTAGGGCGCCTTCAATGGCTATGATTATTCCACAACTTACAGTAGTAACATTAGCAGTTTTAGCATTACAAAAAATATTTTATGCAGATATTGAAAAACAATTGTTATTAAAAAAATTAAAATACACAGCAATTACTACTACTGCTGTTGTTGTAATACTTGCCTTTAACTATCTAAGCGCAAATTTTAAAGGCAATAGTGATACTGCTCGTTTAGAAAATATACAACAATACATAGGCCAAGCAATGGCTCAAGGAAAAGCAGCTACAGCCGAAATAACTATACAAGCTAAGACAATGGTAGATGGATTTAGGAAAGATCTAATAGACGATAGAAAAAGTATTTACATGAGCGATTTTATAAGAATGCTTTTGTATCTCATAGCAGGTGGGGCAATAATTTGGTTTACTACCATTAAAAAAATTACTGCTAACGTAGCTACTATTTTATTAGTCATTATTTCATTTGCTGATATTATAATGGTAAGCAACCGTTACCTAAATAAAGAAAACTTTGTGCCTTATGATGAGTTTGCAGGTGAGAGAACACCAAGTACATCTGACCTACAAATATTGGCTGATAAAACGCAATTTAGAGTATTTAACCAAATGGGTGGCGATCCTTTTCAAGATGCACAAACAAGCTATTTTCATAATTCAATAGGTGGCTACAGTCCTGTAAAATTGGGGTTGTATCAAGATATTATTACACACCAGCTAAGCAAAGGGAATTTCCCTGCATTCAATATGCTAAACACAAAATATATTATTGCACAAAACCAACAAACTGGTAAGCCAATGGTGCAGCAAAACCCTGATGCTGCTGGAAACGTTTGGTTTGTGAAAAATATAAAATATGTAAATAATGCTAACGAAGAAATGCTTGCACTTGATAGCTTGAAAGTAAAAGAAACTGTAGTAATAGATAATAGAGAAAAAGCTAAAGTAACATTAGAGCCGCAATTTGATACCACAGCTAAAATAAATTTAGTAGAGAATAAAAATGATTTAATTACATACCAATCATCCTCTACTACAAACCAATTTGCTGTATTTAGTGAAATATATTATGCAGAAGGTTGGAAGGCTTATATAGACGATAAAGAAACTGCAATAGTAAAAGTAAATTATATATTAAGAGGACTATCTGTACCCGCTGGTAATAATAAAATACGTTTTGAATTTAAACCTTCTTCATACACTTTGGGTAATACTTTGAGTTTGGTGAGTGGGGTAATTTCTTATTTACTTTTAATTGTGGGAATATTTTTGTTGTACAAGCAACAAACTAAGTTGTAATTTTAGGTTCACTTGAAAAATAAAAAGAACTTTTACTATTATTTTTAAAGTGTTTTTTATTTTTTATTTTTTCAAAAAAATTAATCTAATTTAATGAAATCCAACCAAAATATTTCATCATATTTCTGCCATGCATGTACTCCAAAGGGTAATTGATATTTATTTATTTCGTACGATTCTTTAGGTTTCATTTCAAAAGCAAATTTTAATGCTTCAATGAATGTAGGTTTTTTAAAAAATGGATTTAACCAATTTATTAATACTCCCCAAAACATGTCTTCATTTTTTATAAAAACTTTTAAAAGTGGATAAAAAATAATTGTATTCCAATAATGGGACTTTACTTTTCTTAATGAAAACCCCCCATTTCCTACTTCATATTTAAACCATTTACTCATATCAATAAGAGGTTTTTCTTTAATATTGGGAGGAGATATAACCCATGGTGCACCAATGTAATCATAATTTTTTTTACACCAAAATAAAAGCTCATTTTCAAAAATATATGCATCCAATTGGTAAATCAAAATAAATTTATATTGAAAAAACCTCTTATAAAAATTTGTAGAAAGCATTAATTTATTGTAACCTTCAATAGAATTAAAAAATGAAACTTTAAAATATTCAAATTTTGCATTTGGTATAATTTTTAAATAATTAACAGCATTAAAATTTTGATTACAAATGAATATTATAGGAAACGCTCCCAATATATCTTTCACTCTTTTTAAAGAAACAATTTCACTATTAGATAAATTTTCTTTATAAATTGGTATAATTATAGCAACTTCCATGTTAAAACTAATATTAATATTTTTCTAAAAAATTTAAATCTACATTTTTTAAATATTAAAACTGCTTTACAAAAATATCTTAAAAATTAGAATTATTAAAAATTTATATTTGCAACAACATGCCTTTAATATCTATTATAACTATTACTTACAATGCCGAAGC
>JAYUJS010000662.1:0-1832 GCA_043765095.1 Ferruginibacter sp. | reverse complement strand
AAAAGAATAATGGTTGCTTCATACCTTTTTAGATTTCAGTAAAGGTACATTTTTTTATCAAAAATGGCACTCGCTATTTTGAGTGCCATTCTGAGATTTGATTTTAATTTTTGCCTTAAAATGAAGAATTTGTATTCAAACAAAATTGATTTGCGAATTTTTGATTTATAAAAAGTTGGAATGCGTCAAGTCTATCTATTTTTATCTGTTAAATTTTTCGTAAACCAATTCTATTTGAGTATAATTTAAAAAAATAGGTAAAAAGAGACCTCTTTACAAGTTGTAAGGAAGTCTCTTTTTGTTAAATTATTCTATTAATCACACGTAAATAGTGCGGTAGTAAATTCACCCTTACAAGCAGAATAACTGTTGTTTACTTGGTTCGCAGCAAAGGCAGCACAAGCAGCCAATTCACCAGCAATGATTACTGCTACTCCACCTGTTAGAGAACCACCGGTTGCAACTATTACAAATGCGTCAATAGCTGCACATACAAGAGCACATCCTAAAAATAGAATTAAGTCAGAAGCAGCTGTAATACCTAAACATGCTGCATATAACTTTGTTTTACTCCAAATACAGTCATCATTACTGGAACTAAATAAATTATTTTGAGATACTTGTTGAACCAAAGTATGCAGTATTTCTTTTTTTTCAATAGTACTCAGACTTCCATAAGCAGGGAAAAATAATTCAATACTTTTGCCATACTCAAGAGTTAATTTCATCTTTTCATCTATTTTTGCCTTCGTCTCAGCAGGAAGTTTTGAAATATCTGCGTAAGCTGAAATTAGAGTTACATTTAGAATATTTCTAACATAAGTTTCAACAATTTTGTTATTAGACATTTCTTTAATCAATTCACTCTTATCTAAATTTATTGTTAAAGCATTACTGTTGAATGCAGAAAATAAAATTAGACTAACAAATAATATTTTTAATATTTTCATAACCTTATTTTTTTAAATGATTTAAATTTTATTTATACGAATAATATACAAGACTTGATGGAAGAGTTGCTGAACTATTTGCCCCAAGGGAGTATGTTTTACTTGTACCACCATAATTGATATCTCTGTAAAATGTTTTGGTTACAGTTCCACTTTCTTTAGAGTTTCGAATACTCACTGTGAAGAACGAATTTTCTTGCGTATTGGTTAGCTTGAAAGTCGTCTTTGTAGCAGTACCTGAAGAAGTTGTAGAATTTGTTGTTGTGGCAGCTTTCGTATTTTGACTACTGGTTGCAGCAAGACTATTATGTTCAGTTCTGCTTTTATCCAATGGTCTATAAGCTACATTAAAAAAAACTGTATTGCTATAGTCAACTCTTAAAGTTGGAGTAGCACTAATTCTGGCACTACTTGCCGTGGAATTTGAAATAATGTTAATCTCTTTTTCGTGATTAACAGCATCCCTATCATTTTCTTCTAAACGTGTTTTAAATGCTTCATCAGAATTTACATACTCATCAAACTCTCTCTCTGTTGTAGAGATAACTACCTTGCTTTCGGGAAAATTAAAATGTACATTCCAAGCATTTTTTTGAACAGTTTTAATCAAATCCTTGTCGGCAGTTACCTTTCCATCTACGATATAATTCATTGCTGGAATTATATCAAATTGGGTACTATTCACATCAGAATCATTTTTAGCGTCAATGAGCGGCTCATGGGTAGCACAAGACCAATGTAGCAACATTATTATTGCTACCGCAAAGTGCTTTAATTTTATATTTTTCATGATATAATATTTTTTAATTTTTCTCCTACTCTATTAAGGCTTTTCGGAATACGCCTTTTTAACATTTTTTCGCAAACAAAGTCTGGCGGTTT
>JAYUJS010000661.1:0-4866 GCA_043765095.1 Ferruginibacter sp. | reverse complement strand
ATTGCTATAATTATGGATGGTAATGGGCGATGGGCAAAAGAACAGGGTAAAGACAGACTTTTTGGTCACATAAATGGTGTGGAAAGTGTACGAGATGTAGTAGAAGGCTGTGCAGAGATGGGAGTAAACTACCTTACATTATATACATTTAGCACAGAAAACTGGGACAGACCAGCTTATGAAGTAAATGGATTGATGGAATTATTGGTAGATACAATTAAGAAAGAAATACCAACCCTTAACAAAAATAATATTAAACTGCAAGTAATAGGGCACACAAATATGCTACCTGCCAATACGCTAAACCAGCTAAACGAAGCAATAGCTGAAACGGCAAGTAATAGTGGTCTTACACTTATTATGGCACTTAGCTATAGTAGTCGTTGGGAAATGGAAGATGCAATAAAACAAATAGCATTTGATGTTAAAAAAAATACTTTACTACCCGAAAGTATTGATGGGCATACGCTTAGGCAATATTTGAATACAAGTGCATTTCCAGATCCTGAATTACTTATTCGCACTAGTGGAGAATATAGATTAAGCAATTTTTTATTATACCAACTTGCATATACAGAGTTATATTTTACCAATACAAGATGGCCAGATTTTAAAAAGGAAAATTTGTATGAAGCAATTATAGATTTTCAGAAAAGAGAAAGAAGATTTGGTAAAACAGGAGAACAAATAAAAAATACTTAAGATGTTAAAGAAAATACATATTTTCAAAAAGTTTTAAATAAAAATGAAGGTTTATTTTATTTAATAAAACGTTTAACAAATACTTTTAAAATAAGGGCTTAATTTGCCTCCACTAAACGAAAAAAAATATTGATGCTAAGGATTTACAAAACATTTATACTTACTGCCATTTTTATTACAATAGCAAATATCTTGTTTGCACAAGAGCCAGCAGTATCTATAAACCCCGCCCTACAAGAAATATACAATTCAAAAACACCTAAAAAATATACTTTAGCAGGTATTGAGGTAATAGGTTGTCGTACTTTCGATAAAAATTTAATAGTATCTGTATCTGGCTTAGCTATTGGAGATGTTATAAATATACCTGGCTCTGATGCATTTAGTAAAGCTATATTAAAGTTGTGGAAACAAAATATGATTTCCTCAGCGGAAATAAATATTACTAAACTTGTAGAAAATAATATTTTTATAGAAATAATTATAACTGAGCGCCCACGTTTAAATGATTTTAACTTTTTTGGTGTTAAAAAAGGAGACAAAGAAGATTTAGCTACCAAAACAGCACTTTCAAGAGATAGAGTACTAACGGAAGACATGAAGCAAAGCGCAGGACAAATAATAAAGAAATTTTATTACGAAAAGGGTTACAGAAATGTGGATATAAGAATGGAAGAAAAAATAGCTGACCCTACCATTAATAGCGTAATATTAAATTTTTATATAACTAAAGGCAAAAAAGTTAAAATAAATTCTATTAATATATCAAATAATGATGAAATTTCTGACTTGAAAATAAAAAAGCAAATGAGTGGCACTAAAGAAAAATTTAGGCTTTCTATTTACCCACAAAATGCTACTAGCCCATACGGAGATTCTACAAGGCGCAAAACATTTAAAGAATATTTAAGTGAAAATGCTTATTTATTCCCTACCAAAACAAAAGAATATTTAGACCCCTATTTTAATTTTAAATTCTTTTCTGGCGCAAAATTTTCCGATAAAAAATATGCAGATGATAAAGATAAAATTCTTGATTATTATAATTCACAAGGGTTTAGAGATGCCACTATAGCAGCAGATACAACTATTACAAATGAAAAAGGCAATATCGATGTGCATATTAAAGTAAATGAAGGACATCGCTATTATTTTGGAAATATTGCTTGGAAGGGTGTAACTAAATACTCTGACTCAATACTTACCGTAATTTTAGGTATTAAAAAAGGGGATATTTACAATGCTGAAACTTTAAATAAGAGACTTGGTAAGCAGCTATCTGCCGAAGGTGGAGACATTGGAAGCTTATACCAAGATGATGGTTTTCTTTTCTTTAATGTAGACCCTATAGAAACTGCTGTTTACAATGATACAATTGACTTTGAAATACGCATGCGTGAAGGTCCGCAAGCTACCTATGGAAAAATTACAGTATCGGGGAATGATAAAACCAAAGATTATGTAATTCTTCGTGAATTGAGAACAATACCTGGGGAAAAATTTAGTCGCCAAGACATTATTCGTACACAACGGGAGCTTTCTCAACTAGGATTTTTAAATGCAGAAAAAATAAACCCACAAGTAGTACCAAACAATAGCGATGGTACGGTAGATATTAATTGGCAAGTAGAAGAAAAATCTGCAGACCAAGTTGAACTTTCTGCTGGTTTTGGCGGAGGTATAGGGCTTACTGGAACTTTAGGTTTTTCATTTAATAACTTCTCATTAAAAAACATTACCAAAAAATCTGCATGGAGTCCGCTTCCGTCTGGGGATGGGCAAAAACTTAGCATAAGAGCACAATCAAATGGTAGGGCTTTTAGATCTTATAATGTATCATTTACAGAGCCTTGGCTTGGGGGTAAAAAGAGAAACTCATTTTCTGTAAGTTACTTTAATACAAAATATTCAAACGCCTTTAACGCATTTGGACAGTCTGACCAAGCTGCTGGTGATACCTCTTATTTAAAAACTGTTGGGTTTGGTATATCATTAGGCAAGCAATTAAAATGGCCAGATGATTTTTTTAACCTAATTTATTCAGTAAATATTACTCAATATAAACTTAGAAATTACAGAGGAGTTTTTAATGGTATTGATAATGGAACTTCTACAAACTTAAGTGCAAAAATTACTTTATTGCGTAACTCTGCAGGCCCAAACCCGATTTTTCCTACAAGTGGGTCTAATATTTTATTTAGTGGTCAGTTTACTTTACCATACTCTTTACTTGGTGTAAAAGTAGACCCTAATAATAAATATGAATTACCGGAGTTTCATAAATGGCGTTTTACTAGTGAGTGGTACGTGCCTATAGGGCGTGCACGGGGCGAAGAAAAAAACAAGCAATTTATATTAAAACTTGCAGCTAAGTATGGCTTTATTGGTAGGTATAATAGTGCTTTAGATATTTCTCCTTTTGAGCGTTTTCAAGTTGGAGATGCAGGGTTAAGTAATACGCAAGCATTATTAGGGTTTGATATTATTGCGCATAGAGGTTTTCCTGTTTACAGTACCTCAAATCCTAAAATTAATCCAGAGTCTGCAAATCAACAAGAATACTTTACAATTTTTAATAAATATACAGCAGAGCTTAGGTATCCATTTAGTACATCTGCAAGTAGTACAATATATGGGTTAGCATTTTTTGAAGCAGCCAATGGTTGGTATAGTTTTAAAGATTACAATCCTTTTAAACTTCGTAGGTCTGTAGGTGTTGGTATGCGTTTTTTCTTACCAATGTTTGGCTTACTTGGTTTTGATTATGGTATTGGTATAGATAGATATAATGAAGCATCTGGAATAAAAGGAGCAGCTAAATTTACTTTCAACCTTGGACAAGAACCAGAGTAGATTTTAAAGTTTATTTTAAAAAATTTTTTAGATTTTTTGTATTTTTTTACTGTAGTTTGTAATACAGCTATTTGTGTAAATAAGTTTAATATTTGAATTTCTAATTTTTTGTTAAACTATATTCTTAATATATATTTTTATTAATAAAATTCGTCAAATAAAAAAATGATAAAAATGAAAAAATTATTACTTTCTTTCGCAATAACACTTGTAGCTTTTGCAACAAATGCACAACGTTATGCAATCATTGATTCTAAATATATTTTAGACAAAGTGCCTGAGTATAAAGAAGCACAAACTAAACTAGATAATTTTAGTGAATTATGGCAGAAAGACCTTGATCAAAGACAATCTGCAATGGATAAAATGTACAAAGATTATGATGCAGAGCAGGTTATGCTTACGGATGCGTTAAAGAAAAAAAGAGAAGATGAGTTATTTAATAAAGAGAAGGAATTGAGAGATTTACAAAAAAAACGTTTTGGATTTGAAGGAGATTTATTTAAAAAAAGACAGGAACTAATAAAACCAATACAAGATAGAGTATACAACGCAGTACAAAAACTTGCTGTGGAAAAATTATATGACTTTATACTAGATAAAAGTGAAGGAATAACTGTTATATTTGCCGACCCAAAATTAGATAAGAGCGACGAGGTTCTTAGAAATATGGGTGTTAAATAACTAAAACGATGATGGTGCATGCAGCGTTTTTTTAAAAAATATGCACTTTTTAAAAAACAAAACTATTTAATAGAAATCAATTAAAAAAAAGATGAAAAAATTATTATTTGCAAGTGCAATGGCACTAAGTATTTTTACTGTAAGCGCACAAAACAAAATGGGTTACATAAATACAAATGAGTTGATGGGTTCAATGCCTGAAGCAGCAAAGGCATCTGCTGATTTGCAAGAGTTTCAACAAAGTTTGCAACAACAATATCAAGATTTGAATATTGAATTTAGTGTAAAGGATAGTTCTTTTAATGCTGACTCAAGCAAAATGAGTGCTAGTATGAAAGAAATTAAAAGAAAAGAAATTATTACCAAATTTCAAGAGTTACAGGGCTTTGAACAAAAGAGTAGACAAATGATGCAGGAAAAACAAGAAGAAAAAGTAGGGCCAATTAGAGAAAAATCTATTTCTACTATCAGAACTGTAGCAAAAGAAAACGGTTATACTTATGTTTTTAACGAAGAAACATTGCTTGTAGCACCACAAGGCGATAACTTATTACCATTAGTAAAAGCTAAACTTGGTATAAAAGACCCTACACCAAAAGCTACAGGTGCTTCACCATCTAGACCAGC
>JAYUJS010000660.1:0-14777 GCA_043765095.1 Ferruginibacter sp. | reverse complement strand
AAGCAGAATTTGAAAAAATTGTTACACAGTCTAATATTCAAAAGCAAATTCTAAAAAAATTAAAGTGTAGTGTATAAAATGAACTTAATTTTGGGTAACTAACATTGCAAATTTCCCTTTTTGCTTAATACCTGCATTTGCACCTGCTACCATTATTTTTATACATGTAGCAATATTTAAAAAATTAGGAAAAGATGAATTGTCAATTTAATAAATATTTTATTAAACGTCCGCTGAAGCAGCTACCAATGCAGCACTTGCAGCTGCTTGATCCGCAAAAGAGGCAGCATTTGCATCATTATTTACATTTGCCATACTTACAAAACCATAGCCCCATCCTTTCAATTCATTCATCCATGCTAGTGAGCCATCTTTTGCATAAAGGCAAACTAGTATGCCACTTATACCAATGTATAATTTATCGCCTTCCAAACTTATTTGTCCTATAGCATAAGACGTAGTAGATTTTATGTATTGCTTCAATTTTATTTCCCATACTATGCTGCCATCTTTTTTATTTAAAGCTGCCACTTTTCCGTTAGATAAAATAAATAAATTGTTTTGTTTCATGTGTTTTAGTTTTTATGAAATTTATACAATAACCGAATTGTTTGTACAGTTTTAAATGAATGGTTGTTTACTTTTAAGAAACACCATAAATAATAATATATAAGCTGTAATAATTATTAACTATTGTTGTAAGAGATAAAAATTATTAAAGGGTGGAACTTAATCCACCCTTTTGCATTATAATTGTTCTACAAAGAAACTTATAATATGAATGAAAATACAAATTATGTCGCAAAGCCGATATTTTCACAGCTACTTTATTTAATAAACAATGCTTCTATTAATTCACATCCAATTTTAGGCAAAAATTCCAATTTTGAGTATTGACAATACTTGCAACTCTATATTTTTAGGAAATAATAGTTATCTCTGACAACAACTATTTTAAAAATAATAGAGTTACTAAAATTTACTAAATTTACTCTTATAATTACAATTTTTATAATGAAAAAATCTCTTTTTTCTGCAATAGCAACTTTTTTAGTAGCTACATCATTGCAAGCACAAAAAATATTTGCTGTAGAAGATTATAATATAGCCGTAAGTAGACTAGGCGCTAATTTGAATAAATTAATAGATAGAAATACTGTACGACCACAATGGCTAGCCGATGGTAATTTTTGGTATAGTGTAAAAACAGCTACAGCTGTGGAATATGTGTTAGTAAATGTAAAACATGGCACAAAAAAAACAGCAGCAAAAAAAGAAGATATAATCCCTACCGATAAAAATATTTCTCTGCCCGATGTAAAATCTATAGAGGTATTATCGCCAGATGCTAAAAAAGTAGCTTTTATAAAAAAATGGAATTTGTATGTAAGAGATATTGCAACAAGGGCAGAAACACAACTAACTACTGATGGTGAAAAAAACTTTGGCTATGCTACTGATAATGCAGGGTGGACACACAGTGATAGAGCCGTTTTACTATGGTCTCCTGACTCTAAAAAAATAGCTACTTTTAAACAAGATCAAAAAAATGTAAGTAACATGTTTTTGGTAAAAACAACTGTAGGTGCGCCCGAACTAAGTGAATGGAAATACCCTTTACCTCAAGATAAAGAAATTATAAAAATACACAGGGTTATTATAGACATAGCAACAGCAACGATAATAAAACTAAAAACCGCCGCAGACGACCATCGCAGTACATTGTGCGACGATATTAGCTGTGGTGGGTCTTTTGATGATAATATTTGGAGTGCAGATGGGACTAAGCTTGCATTTATATCTTCCCCAAGAGACCATAAAAGTGCAACTCTTAGAATTGCAGATGCTACAACTGGTGAAGTAAGAGATGTGTTGAAAGAAACCGTAACTACACAATACGAGTCAGGAAATAAATCTAGTAACTGGCGATATTTATCTGCTACCAATGAAATAATTTGGTTTTCTGAAAGAGATAATTGGGGGCATTTGTATTTGTATGATGCTATTAGTGGAAAACTAAAAAATCAAATTACAACTGGCAATTTTGTAGTAACAGAAATTATAAAAATAGATGAAAAAAAACGTACTATTTTATTGGAAGCTAAAGGGAAAGAGGTTGGGCAAAACCCTTATTTTAGTTATTTTTATTCAATAAATTTTGGAGGTAAAAATTTGAATTTGCTTACGCCCGAAAGTGGAAACCATGAAATTACTTTATCGGATGATGGTAAATATTTTGTAGATAATTTTTCAAAGCAAGATGCACCAAACACTTCTGTGCTAAGGGATATAAATGGCAAATTAATTTCACAATTAGAAAAAGCAGATATAACTCGGTTAACCGCTACAGGTTGGAAAGCACCAATACCTTTTACTGTAAAATCTGCAAATGGCAGTTTTGATTTATTTGGTATTATGTACCAACCCTCCAACTTAGACCCTACAAAAAAATATCCTGTTGTAAATTATATTTATCCTGGTCCGCAAGGTGGTGGTGTAGGTTCATGGTCTTTTTCTGCTATTGGTGCTAGTGACCATCAAGCATTGGCAGAGCTTGGTTTTATTGTAGTGGTTATAGAAGGAAGTTGTAACCCCAATAGGTCAAAATCTTTTCATGATGCATGCTATGGCAATATGGGAGACAATACCCTGCCTGACCAAATAAGTGGACTAAAACAATTGCAACAAAAATATGCATATTTAGATTTGGATAGAGTGGGCGTATGGGGGCACTCAGGTGGTGGCTATGCTACTGTAGATGCAATGTTTAGCTATCCTAATTTTTATAAAGTAGGTATAAGTGAAAGTGGCAACCATGACAATAGAAATTATGAAGACGATTGGGGTGAGCGCTATATTGGACTGCTTGAAAATGATAATTATGAAAAGCAAGCTAACCAGTTATATGCAAAAAATTTAAAAGGAAAACTAATGATAGCGCATGGCAATATGGATGATAATGTACCGCCTTATAATAGTTACTTGGTAGTAGATGCACTTATAAAAGCTAATAAAGATTTTGATTTAGTTATTTTTCCTAACGCAAGGCATGGCTATGGTGCAGACAGCTATTACATGATGCGAAGGCGTTGGGATTATTTTGTGCAACATTTAATGGTGGCGGTGCCGCCAAAAGAATTTCAAATAAAAGTTTCGCCAGATAGTAGAAAGTAGGATTTATCTTTCCCAACGTGGTTTTCACGGCACAGACATAATATTATAAAACAAACAATCGTGAACCCCGTCTGCCGACAGGCAGGCTCGATGCATAAAAAGACTGCAATGTATTTCAAAACCTAACCAACTAGTTCATGAAACGTAGGGGTTTTAATACAAACTTCGTTATAATTTAAAGTGATTAAAAGCGAAAACTCCACCAAAACAGTTCGAGATAATTAAAGAGAAAAGAAAGCGATTTTTACTGTCTTAGCAAGAAAGTTTAAAGTGCCAATCAACCTAAATTATTTTAAAGTTGAATGGATTTTTTTATTAATTATATATTTTATTTTTTCAAAATAATTCAACAACCTACCTGCGGTAGGCTAGTAAAACAATTGAACAAAAAACAATTTTACGATTTACCTTTGCCCCATGACTAACCGCCAACTTTTTCTTAATCATGTAGGGCAAACATCAGACGCACCATTGTGCTTAAACATTGTACTAGCAGAAGGAAGCAAAATGTGGGATGCAGATGGAAAAGAGTACATTGATTTGATAGCAGGCATAAGTGTTTGCAATGTGGGCCACAGACACCCAAAACTAGTGCAAGCCATAAAAGACCAAGCCGATAAATACTTGCATATAATGGTTTATGGCGAGCTGGTACAAAGCCCGCAGGTAGATTATGCAAAAACATTAACAGATTATTTACCTAATACATTAAACTCCGTTTTTTTTACAGCAAGTGGTAGCGAAGCTACAGAAGGCGCTATGAAACTAGCCAAGCGATATACCAATCGAACACAAATAATTTCTTTTAAAAACAGTTACCATGGTAGTACACAAGGTGCACTAAGTGTAATGGGCAGTGAGTATTGGCAACAAGCTTTTCGCCCATTATTGCCAGATGTGTTGCAACTACGCTATAATAATTTTGAAGATTTAAAAAACATAACCGAACGCACTGCATGTGTAATAGCAGAAACTATACAAGCCGAAGCAGGCATTTTAAAACCACTGTATGGCTGGTTACATTCATTAAGGCAACGTTGCTACTGCACAGGCACACTATTGGTGTTAGATGAGATACAGTGCGGCTTTGGACGAAATGGTACTCTATGGGCTTTTGAACAATTTAATGTAGTGCCAGATATTTTACTGCTTGGCAAAGCTATTGGCGGAGGTATGCCACTCGGTGCATTTATTGCGAATAAAAATATAATGGATTCTTTTACCTTTAACCCTGTGCTAGGGCATATCAATACTTTTGGTGGACACCCAGTAAGTTGTGCAGCAGGGCTTGCAGGGTTAAAAATCTTGTTAGATGATAAATTAATTGATACCGTTTTTGAAAAAGAAAAATTATTTCGTTCGTTACTAATACATCCTTCTATTAAAAATATTAGTAGCGCTGGGCTAATGATGGCAGTAGAGTTTGATAACTTTGAAACCAATAAAAAAATAATAGATATATTAATAGAGCAAGGTGTTTTTACAGATTGGTTTTTGTTTTGTGCGCATGCTTTTAGGATTTGCCCGCCGTTGAATATTAACGAGCAAGAAATAAGGAAAGCTTGTGGGATAATTATGGAGGTGCTTACCCAAATAAATTAAACCTGATTTTTGCCACTCATGTAAAACAAACCCCTAACGTTAGTGTCTTACCATTACTTTGAATAAAAATTAATATTTAACCATATCAACATGATAGAAGTTCAAAACATTTCCAAACAATACAGCCTTACCAAAAAGCAGCAAAAAGAATTACAAACAAATGCATCATCAATTAATGCTGTAAACAATGTAAGTTTTACTTGCACACCTGGTAGTGTGTTTTCTTTGCTTGGTGCAAATGGTGCTGGTAAAACTACTACGCTACGCATGATTTCTACGATACTAAAACCTACCCAAGGAGATATTATTGTAGGAGGCGAAAGCGTACTAAATAACCCAGAAAAAGTAAGAACGAAAATTGGTTTTCTTACTGGCTCTACAAACTTATATGATAGGCTTACTCCCTCTGAAACAGTACAATATTTTGCAAATTTGCACGGTATGGATAGAACTATTTTTGAACAAAGAAAAGATAAACTTTTTACGCAGCTAGGCATACATGAGTTTTCTAAAAAAAAGATTGCTCAAATGAGTACAGGTATGAAACAAAAGGTATCTATTGCCCGCAGCATGATACACGACCCAAGCGTTGTAATTTTTGATGAACCTACTTCTGGCTTAGATGTAATAACGGCAAATAGTATTATTGAATTGATAAAACAATGCAAGCTAGAAGGTAAAACGATTATATTTTCATCGCATATAATGAGTGAGGTAGATTTACTTTGCGATGAGCTAGCCATTATTCACAAAGGCAATTTAATTTATAGCGATAGCATGAAAAATTTTAGAACACAACATGTGCATCAATCATTAACGGAAGCTTTTATTGATATAGTAAAAAATAATGGAAGCAAAGAATTGGTAGCATAAATTTTAGACTTCAACAACTTAAACTTTGAACTTTTAACCTTCAATCTCAACCTCGAATTTACAAAAATGAATACCATACTAACTGTATACAAAAAAGAAATAAAAGATACGCTAAGAGACAAACGCACCCTCATTACTTCGATAGTATTGCCTGCAGTTATTATTCCATTATTACTTTTTGGAATAACAAAGCTAACAAGTACTTTAATGAAAAAAGAGTCTGACAAAAAATTAAAAATTGCTTTAATAGGGAATACAGAAGCGTTTAAAAAACAATTAGAAGACACTACATTTACACTTTTATCTTCATACGCACTAGAAGATGGTAAAACCGCTATTGCAAAAGATAGTTTGGATGCAGTAATAGAATTTACCCCTGAATTTACAGCTAATGTAAACGAACTTAAATCGGGCAAAATAAATTTGTATTTTAAGAGTACAAATTTAATGTTGGAAAAAAGAATTTCAGAAAAAATAAATGGCATAAAAAATGGTATATTAGATGAGAGACTTAAAAAATTAAATATTACCCCTGAAACCCTTGCTCCATTTGATGTAACTAACGTAGATATAGCTACTGCAAAGGAACAAATAGGTAAAATGGCAGGTGGTTTTTTACCTTACATTTTTATTCTCTTTTGTTTTTTAGGTTGTATGTATCCTGCAATAGATTTAATAACAGGGGAAAAAGAAAAAGGCACTATGGAAACATTGCTTACTTCTCCTGCATCTCGTTTTCAAATATTGATTGGTAAAATATTAGCTATTGCTACAATTGGCTTGTCAGCAGCATTAATGACTATTGTAGGCATGGTTGGTGGTTTAAAATTTATGCCCAATTTACCATCCGATTTTTTAGCTACTATAAATGATATGGTGAGTATAAAATTTATAATTATGCTTTTTGCTATGCTTATACCATTAAGCTTATTTTTTGCAGGTATAATGTCTGCTTTGGTTATAAAAGCAAAAAGTTTTAAAGAAGCGCAAAGTATTTTAACACCTGTAAACTTTATGGTAATTATACCTGCAATAATGGCTACCATACCTGGTATAGCATTAAACTGGCAAACAGCTTTTGTACCTATTTTAAATATAGCATTAGCTACAAGAGAAATAATTGCTGGCACAATAAATATTGGGCAATATATAGTAGTAGTTTTATCGCTTATTGGCTTTGCTTTGGGTGCTGCATTTTTAAGCTATAAGCAATTTAGTAAGGAGGGTATGGTGCTAAAATAGTAAAATAGTTATTGTTTTTTAAAATAAATTGTCATTTTTTTAAAACAACATACAATGATAATAGTAGCTTGAAAAACTATAAAAAATAACTAAAAGCAAAACTAACACGTGTACTAAAGATGTGCTGAAGTAAAAGTAAATAACATTAATGTTTGAAGAAATTGGGCTTTTTGAAAAAAATTTTCAAAAGAGATATGAGCAAAATATTACGGTTAAGAGTCTACAACACTCCCTAAACCATATACATTCATTATACAAAAAATAATTTTATAACTAGTTTATATAATAAATTAGATGAATTATTTCAAAAATTATATAATACAGAATACCTTGGGTTTTTAACTAGTGCTAAAAATTATTTTAATAAGAAATATGATTCTATACATACCATTTCAAACCCAAAAAGAAATCTCATCATATACACAAAGCAGTAAATATTATTGCAAATACAGTAGCAAAATAAGTTGATATATTGTTTTTGATACAGAGGATTATAAAAATCCTAATAAGATTTGTAAATAATAACCAGTCTCATAATTACACCATGTATATTACGTGGTAGTATACTTCCATATTGGTACTACTTTCTTTTAATTTTCCGATTAAGCCAATTGCCACTTTAACTAATTGAGTATTATCTTTGCTTTGAATTATGAATGCAGTAGTGTTGATGAATATGTATAAGAATGACCCCCGTGTAAATAAAATTGCGGAAGGTATTACTATGTACGATAAGCAACACATGCATATTAAAGGGTTAAATGGAAGCGCTTCGCAATTTCTATTGGCTGCAGTGCATGCACACAAAGCAACTGCAAAAACCAATTACCTTATTATTTTAAGAGATGCAGAAGAAGCTGCCTATTTTCACAACTCTTTAGAAAATATTACTAGCGCATTAGATATTTTTTATTTTCCTTCTTCTTTTAAAAATAAAAAAAATTATCAGCTTTTAAATAGTAGCCATGTAATGCTTCGTACGGAAGCATTGACTAAAATTACCCAAGCAAAAACACTTGACCAAGCTAAAAAGATTGTAATAAGCTACCCCGAAGCTATTTTTGAAAAAGTAGTTTTATCAAAAACACTATCTGAAAATATTATCAGTATAAAACAAGCTGATGTATTAGATGTAACAACGATGCTGCAAAAATTTATTGAGCATGGTTTTACCAAAACAGATTTTGTTTACGAGCCAGGGCAGTTTGCCATACGTGGAGGCATAATAGATATTTATAGTTTTGGCAACGAAAAGCCCTACCGTATTGAGTTGTTTGGGAATGATGTGGATAGTATTCGCATTTTTGACCCCGAAACACAACTAAGTGAAAGAAAATTATTGAGTGTAAATATTATTCCAAATGTAGAAACCCAATTTGAAACAGGAGAGAAAGTTTCGTTAATAGAATTTTTGCCAGAGAATACCGTAGTGTGGATGGAAGATTGGGATTTTATAAAAGAAAAAATAGAAGATGAAACAGAAGGCGTATCTATTTTTACTTTTAAAGATATTGATGACAACAACAATGATTCATTATTTATAAAAGATTTAAATGCAAAAGATTTTGTAGATGCAGAAACGTTGGAAAAGCAAATTGCAGAGAGGCATATTGTTGAGATTGGGAAGCATTCTTATTTCACTTCGAGTAATGATGATGCCAGACTGAGCTTGTCTAAGGCAGTGCAAAAAGAAAACGAGCTAAACCTGACAACTTTTCATTTTGGCACAAAACCCCAACCTTCGTTTAATAGGCAATTTGATTTGCTTATTAAAAATTTACAAGAGTTTGAAGCAAAGCAGTACAACATTTTCATTTTTGCTGATAACCCAAAACAGCTTGAAAGATTGCATGTAATTTTTACAGACTTAAAAGCAGAAATACAAGTTACTCCCATACCATTTTCAATACACGAAGGTTTTATAGATGATGATTTAAAAATAGTTTGCTATACCGACCACCAAATTTTTCAACGCTACCATAAGTATAAAGTTAAACAAGCTTTTAGTAAAAACAAAGCCCTTACTTTAAAAACATTGCGTGAGCTGCAGCCAGGAGATTACGTGAGCCATATAGACCATGGAGTAGGCGTGTACAGCGGCTTACAAAAAATAGATGCTAGCGGAAAAATGCAAGAAGCCGTACGCATACAATATAAAGATGGTGATTTGTTGTATGTAAATATTTCATCGTTGCACAAAATAAGTAAGTACAGCGGCAAAGAAGGTAGCATACCTAAAATGAATAAACTTGGTAGCGATGTGTGGGCAAAATTAAAAGACAAAACAAAAAAACAAGTAAAAGATATTGCTACCGACCTTATAAAATTATATGCTCAACGAAAAAGTTTAGAAGGGTTTGCACACAGCCCAGATAATTATATGCAAACAGAATTGGAAGCAAGTTTTATATATGAAGATACGCCTGACCAAGCCAAGGCAAGTGAAGATGTAAAAAGAGATATGGAAAAACCACAACCGATGGATAGACTGGTGTGTGGCGATGTGGGTTTTGGTAAAACAGAAATTGCTATACGTGCTGCTTTTAAAACAGTGTGCGATAGTAAGCAAGCCGCTATTCTAGTGCCCACAACTATTTTGGCTTATCAGCATTACAAATCTATAAGTGAGCGGTTAAAAGAATTTCCTGTGACGGTAGATTTTATAAATCGTTTTAAAACTGCTAAGCAGAAAAAAGAAACGCTTGCAAAATTAAAAGAAGGAAAAATTGACATCATCATAGGTACACATGGTTTGCTAGGTAAAGATGTAGAATTTAAAAACCTTGGCATTATGATTATTGATGAAGAGCAAAAATTTGGTGTAGCCGCAAAAGAAAAATTAAAGACTTTAAGAACAACAGTAGATTCACTTACATTGACTGCAACGCCCATTCCACGTACGCTTCAGTTTAGTTTGATGGGTGCAAGAGACTTAAGTATTATAAACACACCACCACCTAATAGACAACCTATACAAACCGAAGTAACGGTTTTTAATGAAGATGCCATAAGAGATATTATTTACTACGAAGTAGAAAGAGGAGGGCAAGTTTTTTTTATACACAACCGTGTAAAGGACTTAGCAAATATGAAAGGTTTGATACAAGGGCTTTGCCCAGATGTGAGTATAGCTTTTGCGCATGGGCAAATGGATGGCGACCAATTAGAAGATACGATTTTGGAATTTATGGATAAAAAATATGATGTACTCGTTTGTACAAATATTGTGGAGAGTGGGGTTGATATTCCAAACGTAAATACGATAGTGGTTAACAATGCACACCAATTTGGCTTGAGCGATTTGCATCAATTAAGAGGCCGTGTAGGTCGTAGCAATAAAAAAGCATTTTGTTATTTGCTAGCACCGCCCATGAGTACATTGCCAAGCGATAGCAGAAAAAGATTGAGTACGCTAGAGCAGTACAGCGACCTTGGAAGCGGCTTTCAGATTGCTATGCGTGACCTCGATATACGTGGCGCTGGCAATATGCTTGGTGGGGAGCAAAGTGGTTTTATTGCAGAAATAGGTTTTGAAATGTATCAAAAAATATTAGACGAAGCGGTAAAAGATTTAAAACGAAATGAGTTTAGAGATTTGTTTAAAGATGAGATAAAACAACAAGATGATTTTGTAAAAGATTGCTCTATAGATACTGATTTAGAAATTCTCATTCCAGATGTTTATGTAGAAAGTATTACAGAAAGATTATCGCTCTACAGCCGATTAGACAATTGTGATACAGAAAATGACTTATCTGCTTTTCACAAAGAGATGCAAGACCGCTTTGGCCCAATACCAGCCCAAGTAGAAGATTTATTTACAACAGTACGCTGCCGCAAAATAGCAGTAGAACTTGGCTTTGAGCGTATGTTTTTAAAAAATGAAGTACTCAAATGTTTCTTTGTTTCCAATCCTGAATCGCCTTACTTTCAAAGTGAAACATTTAATAAAGTATTGCAATTTTTGCAAGTAGGTACTAATAAAGCCAAGTTAAAACAAGTAGGTAAAAATGGAATATTGGTGGTAGAAGATGTTAAGAATATGACAGGGTTGTATAGGTTTTTAGGCAAGGCTAAAGAGTTTCAGAAAAATTAAATTTGATTATATCTAAAATAAATTCTATGAAATTTTTTTCAATCATTACTTTATTCGTTGTGATTTTTTCTTCTTGTCAAAAAGACTTTTCAGTTGAAAATAATATTAATAATGACCTAACAACTATAACAGATAGCAGCTATGTTGATAAAATTGTTTATATCGACTCTTCGGGTACAAGATTAGATTCATTGATGTATAACTATGATATTCAAAAAAGGTTAATTTCTATTTTTGATAGTTCTTCAAGTTCAAACTATAATATAAAAAACTTTTTATACTCAGGCAATGACACGCTTCCGTTTAAAGTGGTTGAAACAAATAAAACTATCAGTTCTGGATTTTTTAAAACAACTAAATACTTTTCATATAATACAATAGGGTTGTTAATTAAAGATTCATGCATAAGAATTTTTCAACCAAGTGATACTAGTGTAAGAGTTGGCAATTATACCTACAACGGCAATAAAATTTTTGGAATTACTTATGATACTGGATTTTCTCAAAAAACTATTTGGGTTGATACTGCAACCTTAGATATTGCAAAAAATATTGTTTTTAGCAAACGAAAAAAAATATTTGATTTGAATAATTTCTCTTCTTACCCTGATTCATCAAAATCTAAAATTACTTACGACAATAAAATTGGTGCTTTTGCTAAATTTAAGCAATTTGCTCATGATATATTCCCAAACGGAGAAACTAGTTTTTTTGAAATAGGTCAAAATAACAATGTATTAATAATGGATGAGTATATTTATTATGGTTTTTTCACATATCCATATACTTATGATTTTAATGCCCTTTATGTTTATAATATCAATGGGCTTCCAAAACAAATTTCAGGTAACGATGAAAAATTTATTTTTTATTATAAAAATTTTTAAAAAATAACAGAAATATTGGTTATAATTTTAACTAGCTAATTGTTAACCAAAATGTAATTGATTTTAAATTACAAGTTTTAAAAAGATTATTTATCCTCTTCACATTTATTTAACATCTACAAATTATTTTTGGCATCAGATTTGCAAATAATATTAAGGAATACAAAAGCATTAAATATTTTAAAGATTCTCATAAGCAGTTAGTTTTGGTAAACAACCCCCGTTTCTACGGGGGTTCTCTTTTATAACCATTTAAGCTTCAAAAAAATATTCATATTATGATTATATGCCAATTTCTTTGATGAAATTTGCCACAATCAAAAAAAATAATGAATACCCAAAATCAAATCTTTCAGACAGACAGTTCTCTACGATGGAATGGAGTAAAATGGACAAGCAGGGTTATACTTTTTATCATATTGTTTTTTATAGCAATTGCAATTGTGGCAGTAGTAGTAGCACATTCTCCCAATATGCCTGAAATAGAAACGAAAAGCAGGCTTTTTGAAAATGAAACAAACCCACTTACCAAATTAAATATACCCGAAGCCCAAAAGAAAAAATACAAGGGTATAAAATCTTACTTAGAGGCAAAAGATAGAGAAGACTCTATAAAAAAAATTAAAGGAATAAAAATTGTGGAAACTAGCCAATTTGTTAGAGCTGCATTTTATGACCCTTCTTATAACTACGCTGCTGGCCTAAGCGATTTAGCTGCAAATGCTTCCAAACTAAATACCATCTACCCCGAGTGGTTATTTTTTGACCTTAATGATAATAGTAAAATTGTTACAAGAATAGATACCGCAGGCTTAGCTGTAATGAAGCGAAATAAACTAAAAATTTTGCCAATGCTGGTAAACTATAATAGTAAAAAACAAGATTTTGATGGCGACGTTATTCATGCAATGCTTAATGATACTGTAAAAAGAAAACAGTTTATAAAAAACCTTGCAGACACAATTACAAAATATAATTTTCAAGGTATAAATATTGATTTTGAAAAACTAATTGAAAAATCAAATGCTCCTTTGAGTAATTTTCAAAAAGAATTGTATGAAACTTTTCATGCCAAAGGATTATTGGTAACACAAGATGTAGCACCGCTAGATGCGAATTATGATTTTGAAAAACTAAGCCAATACAATGACCATGTAATAATAATGGCATACGACCAGCATACACAAGAAGGAGAGCCAGGGCCTGTATCTGCACAAAAATGGATTGAAGAAGCACTGGATGATGCTGCAAAGAAAATACCAGCAAACAAAATTATATTGGGTATTGCTGGCTATGGTTATGACTGGTCTGTAGATGCAAATGGAATGGCTTTAGTAGATGACAGTACAGGTAAAATAATAGCTAGTGCAGTTACCTATTCACAAGCTTTAGACAAAGCAAGATTATCTAAAGCTACTGTAGATTTTGATAACGATAATTATAATTTACATTACACATATTCCGAAGAGTTTAAAGGCGAAATAATAAACCATGTTGTATGGTTTACTTGTGCTGCTACTACGTATAATATTTTACGCTTTGCAGATGAATATGGTACAGCAGGCTCAGCTTTGTGGGTAATAGGAAAAGAAGATGAACGAATTTGGAATTTTTACAACAGGAGTTTATCAAACGAAGCATTGCAAAACAATCCTTTTAATTATGCAAGTTTGTATACTTTACCTTATGATATAAACCAAAAACCAACTGCTATTGGAGAGGGTGAATTATTGCGCATCATTAACTCACCACAAACTGGTATTGCAGCATTAGAAATAGATAGCACTGAGCAGTTAATTACTGAGCAAACTTACACGCAACTACCATCGGGTTATGTATACGAAAAATTTGCAGAAGACACCACAGATATTACAAAAGACAAAGGCCATAAAATTATTTTAACTTTTGATGATGGTCCAGATAAAGAATGGACACCAAGAATATTGGATATTTTAGAAAAAGAAAAAGTACCTGCTACGTTTTTTGTAGTAGGTATAAACGTGCAAAATAACATTCCATTATTACAAAGAATTTTTAGAGATAGTTTTGAAATAGCCAACCATACTTATACGCACAGCAATATTGCTACTATGAGTGCGGAAAGGGCGGAGCTTGAAATGCGTACAACAAGGCTGCTTATAGAATCAATAACGGGGAGAAGCACTATATTATTTAGAGCACCTTATAATGCAGATAGTGAGCCACAAACTTTTGAAGAAATAGAGCCCATTGCACGCAGTAAAAAAGATAATTATATTACCGTTGGTGAAAGTATTGACCCTAATGATTGGGATGTAAAAAAAGGAATAAATGCAGATAGTATTTTTGAAAGAACAAAAAGATTGGCTTTATCTACCAAAGGCAATATTATTTTGCTGCATGATGCAGGTGGTAATAGAGAAGCAACTATACAAGCTCTTCCACGGCTTATAAAATATTTTAGAGATACTATGAATTGTAAGTTTACAACCGTAGCAGACCTTATGGGGAAAACAAAAAATGATGTAATGCCCATTGTAGAATTTAATTGGAAGTTGCGTTTTAATAAATATTTTACAGTAGCATATTATTGGATAACTACTATTGTATTTGCATTATTTATTGTAGGTATTTTTTTAAGCATAAGCAGAATATTAATAATGGCAATGGTTGCGTCAATTCAAAAAAGAAGAGAAAAAACTTTGCCGCTTACAAATGCACAACCCGGTGTTAGCATTATTGTACCTGCTTATAATGAGGAAATAAATGCGGTAAGAACTGTAGAAAGTTTGTTGCAGCAAGATTATCCAAATTTGCAAATTGTGTTTATAGATGATGGTAGTAAGGATGATACATATAAAATTGTAAAAGATTTTTTTGCAGATAACAAAAATGTGCAAGTAGTAACCAAAACAAATGGCGGT
>JAYUJS010000659.1:0-1840 GCA_043765095.1 Ferruginibacter sp. | reverse complement strand
AGCATTGTTAAAGTTGATGATACAAAAAGATTTTGATGCTTTACTTACTTTTGATAAAAATATATAGCATCAACAAAATTTTAGAAAATATACAATTGCAGTTTTCGTGCTAAATACATTTTAAAATGCATATGAAATGCTATCTCAGTTATCTGAAAAGTATTAGAATTATTAATTGAATAAAAATTACCTGTTAGGCCTTATACAATTTCAAATAAATATTTATTTTTGTATTATCCCTTTAAAAAGTATACCCCACCCAGTAATAAAAGCTACACCACCAAAGGGTGTAATAGCACCAAGCCATAAAAGGTTATTGTAGCCAATAGCTTTTGCTATTGTGAGTAAATAAAGTGAACCACTAAAAATAATAATACCTACAATAAATAATCTGCCAGCAAACACAATATATTTTGTAGTAAATTCTTTATATAAAATAGCTGTTATAAAAAGGGCAAACGTATGATACATTTGATACCTAACCCCAGTTTCAAAAATTGATAATGTTTCGGGTGTAACTTTTGCTTTTATGCTATGTGCAGCAAATGCTCCTAAAATAACTGTTAGTGCTCCCAATAATGCAGCTATTTTTAAAAACTTTCTATGCATTTTTTAAATTATTTTTCATTAAATATTGAATGTTTTTAAATGCATTTGTGTGTAACTGCTCTGTAGGTAATATTATATGGCTTTGCTTGTAAAATGGCAAACGCTCTGCTAATTTATTTTGAATAAAACTAAATTTTTCTGCTTCATTCAAATTTTTTAGTAAAGGTCTTACTTGTTTATCGTTTGTAATGTTTAGCAAAATCTTTTCTACTGTTTCATTCAAAAATATTACTGTTCCATTTTTTTTCATCCATTTTATATTATCAAAAAAGCAAGGCGTTCCGCCACCACATGCAATTATTGTATCTTGAAAAGTTAAAGTTTTTAATAATGTTTCTTTTTCTTTTTGTCTAAAATAACTTTCTCCATTTTTTTCAAATATTTCTGCAATAGGCATTCTTTCTTCTTGTACTATCATCTCATCTAGGTCACAAAATTTAAGATTGTTTTCTTTTGCCCATATTTTGCCTAAATAAGATTTGCCAACACCCATAAACCCTACCAAATAAATCCGCATTTTGCAAAGATACGAGGTAGTTTAAAAATGAAATTGTAGTAATTTTTAGTATAGAGCAATTAATTTTTAATTATTATTTTACCAGTTATCTTTAATTATTATCTAGGCTTGTAACCTATAATTTTTATTTGAATACCATTTATCATAAAAACTCCAACTATTACCAAAACTTTAACAATATTTGCCCTTCAAACATCAACCAAAATGTACTACAACAGCAGGAATGTGATATTGTTTTTATGGGATTTCATTCTTACAAATTTTAATACTTCGCCACCAACTAACTTATAGACCAAATCTTTTTTTATAATTTTTATTTTCATTTACACAGCATTTTTGTAGATATTTCATTATTTTCCAACTTCAAATCAGATTATTATTTATATTTAAAAAGTAAATTAATTAAACTATGTCTATATTTAAAAAGGCACTAGGGCTTTTCGTAGAATTTGAAGACGAAGAACCTAAGGCAAACAACCAAAATTCATCATGGAGCGAAGATGGATTACCCATACAAGTAAAGCCAAAAGCTAAACAAACATTTCCTGTGGACAATAGCAATTTGCCTGCAAATGCAATTGTTAATAGAGCTATATTAAGCCAAGGCGATATTGATAAATTTGAAAAACATTTTGAGGTTTTATTTAATAATGTAAATCTACCTGGACCAGACTACTATGAGTTTTGGAAAATGATGGAAACTTTAGAAGTTGC
>JAYUJS010000658.1:0-1842 GCA_043765095.1 Ferruginibacter sp. | reverse complement strand
ACTTAAACTTAGGAAAAGTAAGTGCAAATACTTTTTTAATAGATGGAAACTATGGCTTAAAAGACAACCTAAATATACTCTTTAATGTACAATACATTTCTACAAATGCAAGCTCAGGGCAGCTTGAAGGGCAAAAAGGCTTACAAGATTTAGCTATGTTTGTAAAATGGGTTCCCTATGAAATAGATTTAAAGGGTGGAACTTTTGGCATCATTGGTATTGGAGGTTTTAGCATTCCTATGAGCAATTATACACCTGATTTACTGCCTCTTTCTATTGGCTTGCAAAGCAACACTGCTACTGCAAGGCTAATGATAGATTATCAAAAAAATACTTGGTTTGGTACTATATCGGGCAGCTATACTTATAGAGGAAATGTAAAGCTAGATAGAAACACTTATTACACAAACGAGCTGCATTACAGCAATGTGGTACAAATGCCAAATGTTACCAACTTCAATATCCGTATGGGTTACAGGAGCGATGCTTGGGTAATAGAAGGCTATGCAAATAAATGGACTTGCCAATCTGGTTTTGATATTACTAAAAATAACGTACCATTTGTAAGCAATAAAATGGATGCAACAACCATTGGCTTACATTTAAAATATACAACCAAATTTGTAAGCGGCTTAGAAATTATTGCAGATGGTTTTACTACTGTAGCAGGAAGAAATGTTGGACAAACAAAAGGCTTTAATGCAGGATTCTTTTACATTATGAATTTTAGTAAAAAGGAAAAAGTATCTAAGCCACCGAGCCACAATGTAAAAAAATAGCACAAAGTTTACTTAGTGTTCTTTGTGAAACTCTTTGCGTGTTTTGTATTAGAAAATGGAAACCAACAAAACCGAAAATAAAAAAGAAACACAAATTTTCTTTACTTTTTTTAATCATCAAAAATAAAAAATGAAAAAAATATTCATACTAACATTATTATCAATATCAATTTTTTCTTGCAAAAAAGAAATTATTGAAGACAACGAAACCTATCAATTATTAAACCCAACAAGGACAGATGTAAATGCAGGCACATGGCGACCAATATTACTAACAACTGCCAATGAATTTGCCTGTGCTACCCCCATTGCAACCTCAAGCCCAGACTATGTATTACAATTAAGCGAAATAAAAAGTTTTCAAAATGATATTACATCAGAAAAAAGAAAACTTGTAAACTATTGGGGCGCAGGAGCCGTGCTACGTTGGAACGAAATAATGAGAGAGCTTGTAGCCAAACACAATATACCACCTTATCAAAATTCAGATGGAACATATCCAATTCCACAAGCAGGTAATCCATTAGCATTTCCTACCTTTCCATTTTCAAACCCGCCATATGCAGCACGTGCTTATGCCTACTTAAGTGCAGCGCAATATGATGCATGCATAGCTGCATACTTTTATAAAAATCAATACAATCGTACCGCACCATTTAATGCAGATGGCAGCATACAAACTTTGTTACCAAAATCAACGCTATCATCTTACCCAAGCGAAGATGCAGTGGTAATGGGTGTTTCAGTAGAGTTATTAAAATTATTATTTCCGGGCGACCAAGATTATATAAACCAAAAGGCAGAAGAACACAAGCGTGCAAGATTAATTGCTGGCGCAAATGTTCGTAGTGATTTAGATGCAGGAGAGGCACTTGGAAAATTAGTTGCTACAAAATTTATTGCACGAGCAAGAGGCGATAGAGCAGGGGCAGCAGTAGGTACACCCGCAATATGGGCAGCGCTAGAAACCAATACAGCAACCACGGGACAAATTCCATGGATAAGTTTAGAAAGTCCAAAACGAAATCCAATGTTACCATTATTTGGAAAAGTAAAAACATTT
>JAYUJS010000657.1:0-4887 GCA_043765095.1 Ferruginibacter sp. | reverse complement strand
AATTAAAGTTGCAAATATTTGATTGCTAGGGTCTTTTTTTGCTAAACTATTTTTCATTGCTACTCTTATCCTACGCCTATCTAGCATCAATTTCGTTTCTGCTATTATTTTTAACTTTTCAAAATCTACTTCTTTTTTTAAAAATATTTTTGTAATAAAAAGTACAAATTTTAAAATGAATTTATCCATGTTTAGTTTTTTAAAACGTTTACAAATTCATTTGCTGTAGTATGTGTTTGAGCGCTATCACCAGTAAGACTTGTAAAAATATTTTCTAATGAGCTTTCATGTTCATTTTTTTGTAATTCTTCAAAAGTACCGTCAGCCATCACTTCGCCTTTGTCAATAATAATAATCCTATCACTAATTTTTTCTACTACATCCATTATATGAGAGCTATAAAAAATTGTTTTTCCTGCTATTTTTAATTGAGCTAAAATTTCTTTTACCAAAATTACTGCGTTGGCATCTAGTCCGCTTAATGGTTCATCTAAAAAAATAATTTCGGGGTTGTGTATAAGCCCACTAATGAGCAATACTTTTTGTTTCATGCCTTTGCTAAATGCTGTCATGCGAGTATTCGCTTTATCTTGTAAGTCAAATAAACGAAGCAAATCATTAGTTTTAGAAATAATTGTTTCATCATTCATGTTGTAAAGTTTGCCACTAAATTTTAAATACTCTACAGGCGTAAGTACATCATACAATGCTGCTAACTCTGGTATATAGCCAATTTTACTTTTTATTTCCATTGCATTTTTACGTACATCCATCCCCATTACTTCTACTTCGCCTTTAAAATCTGGTGTAATACCACATAATATTTTAATAGTGGTGCTTTTTCCCGCACCATTTGGGCCTATGTAACCAACAATTTGCCCAGCAGTTATTGTTAAGTTTATACCTTTAAGCACAATATTATCTCCGTATGCTTTTTTAAGTTCACTAATTTTTATAATGGACATCTATTTTCTCTTTATTGAAATTAAATATTTTTCTCTTATTATTTTTTCTACTGGTACATCTTTTAATTTACTTTCTATCCATGAAATAACATCTAAATATACAAATGCTCGAGTTTCAAATCTATTTTGCTGCTGTGCTTTCAATTTTAATAAAAGCTTTTTTAATTCTGGTTTAATATTTGTAGATTTAACAGTAAATGAGTTTCTTAAAAATTGAAAAATTTCTACCTCTACCATGCTCATATTTTCCATCTTTGCCATAAAACGATATACAGATTTTATTAAATATTCAATTAATGAATAATTACCCAATTCATAATGAGCAATTAATTGTAACAAACGGCTGTAGCATTGTAAGTCAGTTCGTAAATCTACTTTCCAATTTATAATTTTATTTAAGTAATCAATAGCCGTACTGCTATCTCCACTTCCAAAATACAAGGATGCTATTTTGTAATAAAATACAAGTATCCTATGATTATCTAAATACATATCAAAAGCTTCTAACCTGTTTATCAGTGTAGGTATAATTTTTAAACCTTCAGTAAATGTACCTTCTGTAAAATGAATATTTATTTTAGCCGTAAACAAATAAATAAACAATTGTATTTTATTATTTTCATTATTTACAACAATTTCTTGTGTTGAAAAATTTTCTAATTTATTAATGGTTTCAATAAGTTTATTTGCATTTTTTAAATTAAAATGTGCTACCATTAAATTGTGCATTCCTTTTATATAATGCATTGTTTCAATGGTTTTCATTTTTGGGTCTTCTTCAAAAGTATCTACCCATTTTTGGGCATAACGATAATAGTTTAAAAAATCTTGGCATATAAATACTTTCCAACTATGGCTTTGAAAAAAATATAATTTTTCATAAAATGTATTTGGTTTAACAAAGTTTTGTGGGAGACCTTCTGTAAAAATCTTTTTTATTTTTATTTCATCCTTTGCAGACCTAGTATGTCCATTTTTAATATACCAACTATATAGCTTTAATGATAGATTAGAAAGTTTATTAATATTATAAATTTTATTTAAAGCGATATTAGATTCTAAAATAATTTCATCTGCTCTATTTTCGATACTTCTAGTAAGATACAATGCTTCAATTTTTTTTTCAAAAAATAATATTTGTAGCAAATACGTTTCTTGATTATTTATTGAAGCTATTTTTTTCATTTTGTCAATTACATTCAAACTTTGCAAATACAATCCTTTGTTGTATAATATTCTTGCGTGATCCATATGTTCGTGCAATTGTAAGTCGATATTATCCACATCTTTTATTAAGCGAAGGCTATCTAAAATTTGTTTGTACAAATTGGCACTTATGTTTGATAATTGAAGTTTTGTAATTGCTTTATTTTTCTTCAATAAAAGCACTTCATTATAATCATCCATTTTATCAAGTGCATCAAAAAGTTTTACTGTTTTTAAATTATCTGTTTCTGCATTTCTATTAGCAAATAGTTTAAAGTTTCGCTTTTCAGATTTTCTGAGCGATTTTATTAATAGCAGTAAAGCATTATTAGAACGATTAGGCATTGTATTTATTTAAAGCTAAAACCCTTTGGCAGCAAACGTATAAGTCTAAAATTGGTTTATTGTATTGTGTAAAAATAGGGCAATAAAAAATGGCATTGAAAAAATAATAATACTAATTTAGGAAAAAATTAGTTTTAAATATGTAATTTATTTAATTGAAAAACAATATAATTAAAGTAATGGATGCTAATAAAATTTTAATATTTGATACCACATTAAGAGATGGAGAACAAGTGCCAGGGTGTAAATTAAACACAAAGGAAAAGGTAGAATTAGCACTGGAGCTAGAAAGGCTTGGGGTTGATATAATTGAAGCAGGTTTCCCTATTTCATCACCAGGCGATTTTGAAAGTGTAGATGCAATATCAAAAATAATAAAAAATACAATAGTTTGTGGGCTCAGCAGAGCTGTTCAAAAAGATATAGAAGTAGCCGCCGCAGCGCTAAAATATGCAAAGCGACCAAGAATACATACTGGTATTGGCACGTCTGATTATCACATAAAATCAAAATTTAATGCTACGCAAGAAGATATTTTGCAAAGAGCTGTAGATGCTGTAAAATTAGCAAGAAATTTTACTGATGATGTGGAATTTTATGCAGAAGATGCTGGTAGAACCGAGGATGAATACTTAGCTAGAATTGTAGAAGCTGTAATAAATGCTGGTGCTACCACAGTTAATATTCCTGACACTACAGGCTATTGCTTGCCGCACGATTTTGGAAATAAAATAACATATTTAGTAAATAATGTACCTAATATTGATAAAGCCATTATAAGTGTACATTGCCATAACGATCTTGGGTTGGCTACTGCCAACAGTATTGCTGGTGTAATAAATGGTGCTAGGCAAATAGAATGTACTATGAATGGCTTAGGAGAAAGAGCTGGTAATACTTCGTTAGAAGAGGTAGTAATGGTACTAAAGCAACACAAAGAATTAGGCTTGTATACTGATATAAATACAATGTTGCTAAATCCGCTAAGTCGCCAGGTAAGTGATGTAATGCGCATGCCTGTGCAGCCTAACAAGGCTATAGTTGGTGCTAATGCTTTTTCTCACTCGTCGGGTATACACCAAGATGGCTTTTTAAAAAATTCATTAACGTACGAAATTATTAATCCAGAAGAGGTTGGTGCAGATGGTTCTAAAATAATTTTAACAGCAAGAAGCGGCAGAAGCGCATTGGCATTTAGATTGCAAAATTTAGGATATGAGTTTAATAGAAACGATATAGATGTGTTATACCAAGAATTTGTAAAAGTTGCAGATGCAAAAAAAGAAGTTGTGGAAATAGATTTAAAAATAATGGCAGCAGCGTATAATAGTAGTACAGCGGTTTCAAACTAATAAAAGTTTTATTTTATTAAGTTGTGATGATGATGCTCACAAACTTAATACGCCGTCTTCAATCCTGCTTCAAAAGGCTTAAGCTCATACCTTAATAATATTAAAAATAATATGGCTAATACACTATTTGATAAAATTTGGAATGCACACACCGTAAAAGAAATTGATGGTGGCATTACTATTTTGTATGTAGATAAACATTTAATACATGAAGTAACAAGCCCACAAGCATTTAAAGGAATTGAAAATAGGGGTGTGCCCGTTTTTAGACCAACGCAAATTGTAGCTACTGCCGACCATAATGTACCTACCGTTAATCAACATCTACCTATAAAAGACGAGTTGGGAAGATTACAAGTAGAAAAATTAATAGAGAATTGTAAAAATCATAATATAGAATTATATGGACTTGGCCATCCTTATCAAGGCATTGTACATGTAATTGGGCCTGAGCTTGGCATAACACAACCGGGCATGACGATTGTATGCGGAGACAGCCACACATCTACACATGGCGCATTTGGGTGCATTGCATTTGGCATAGGTACTAGCGAAGTAGAAATGGTTTTTGCTACACAATGTGTAATGCAAAGTAAGCCAAAAACAATGCGAATAAATGTGGATGGTTTTTTGGGAGAAGCTGTTGTTTCAAAAGATATTGTGTTGTACATTTTAGCACAAATAACAGCAAGTGGTGCTACAGGGTATGCAGTAGAATTTGCTGGCTCTACCATCCGAAACTTAAGTATGGAAGCCCGAATGACCATTTGTAACATGAGTATTGAAATGGGCGGTAGGTGCGGATTGATAGCGCCAGATGAAACAACTTTTGATTATATAAAAGGAAGACAATTTGCACCAATAAATAAAGATTGGGATACTGCGTTAGCAAAATGGAAAACATTGTATAGCGATGATGACGCAGTATTTGACAAAGAAATTTTTATAGATGCAAAAGATATTTCTCCAATGATAACGTATGGTACTAATCCAGGAATGGGCATATCTATTAACGCTAT
>JAYUJS010000656.1:0-4895 GCA_043765095.1 Ferruginibacter sp. | reverse complement strand
CAAGGCGTGCAAGAAAAACAAAAGAAAAATTAGAAAAGTGGAGAAAAGCAGATGCTGAATATTTTAATCAAAATTCTACTACAAACCCGCTTGACCCTATAGACCTTGGTAATTTTATTTTTAATAAATAAATAATTCTATCGTTTCTTTGTGAATTATATTTCAATAACAATAACGATAAAATGGTTTTATCTTTCTACAAACAAGCACCTACTTACTACAAATTATTTTATTGTATTTTATTTTCTTTTTTTTCATATAGTGTATGTGCACAAGTAAAAATTAAAAAAGAAAAGCCATTTAAACCGACTTCCAAAGAATTTGTAATATCTTACACGATATCTGTTACTGGTGGCAGTACTGATGGTATTGCAGAAACTTACAATGGTGGTATTAAAACTGCTTTTGTAAAAAACGATTATGTTAGGCTTCGTTTAGTAAGTCTTATGCGTACTCAAAGTGTTTTTTATAACAATAAAAAAGGTCTAAAAAAAAATGTAGCTACTGTTGTAAAAGAATCTGGCAAAGAAAGGTCAAGTATGATTTTAAGTGCTAAGGAGTGGAAAACGTATAATGCAAAAAATGATAGTAGTAAATGTGAAATTTTTAAAGAAGATACTATCCGGATTTTAAATTTTCTTTGTGCAAAAGCAATTATTACAACAAAAGATAGTTCAAAATTATTTGTATATTTTTTACCTAGTTCAAGAAATAAAACCTTAAATGCAGCAGAGCCATTGTTTGCAAATATACCAGGCTTGGTTATGCAATATAGTTATACAAAAGCAGAAAAAACGATTAATTTTACAGCCACAACTTTAAAATCTGCACCAATTATTGCTTCCACATTTATTATACCATCAAAAGGTTTTATTGTGCAAAAATACAAACCAGCGGGCATTAGTAAAAATATTGGAGACCTAAATAAAGATGATAATGAGGAAGGCACAGAGGAAGAAGAAATGGAGCCAGTTTCAAGACCAACAGTACCATCTGAACCAATTAAGAAACCATAATTTTACCCGTATTTAAAAACAAAAGCAAGGTTATACTAACCTTGCTTTTGCTTTTAATATTATACAGTATTTTACCTTAGGCTGTGTATATATTCGTTATTTAAAAATTGTTTTCTTATGTCATTAAGGTCACGTAAAATAGAGGCATCTATTAGTGTACCTCCAACTTCTATTTTAAACCCGCCAATTAAATCTTCTTTTACAGCGGTTTCTATTTCTACTGCTGTACTTGTGCTGCTTCTAACTTTTGCTACTATACTTTCCTTTAGTTCATTACTTATTGCTGTGGCAGTAGTTAACTTTACTGTTTGAATATTATTTAGTGTATTGTATTGCTGTATAAAAGCTGTTACTATTTCTGGCAGGTTACTTTCTCTTGTTTTTGTAGTAAGCAAGTTTATAAATAACATAGTAAGATTGCTTACTTTGTCACCAATTACAGCATTTATTATTTTATCTTTTTTATCAGCCGATACAATAGGGCTGCGTAATAATGCCACAAAATCAGCATTAGATTTTGAAATACTTTGTAACAATTTCATATCTGCATGCACCGCATCTACTTGATTTTGCTCTATGGCTAAATCAAGTAAACTTTTTGCGTAGCGTGCTGCTAAACGAGGATTCTGCATAATTTGATAATTTGAAAATATGCAAATGTGAAAATGTGCAAATATGCAATTCTACAAATTCTATTTTCTATTTTCTAAAATCTTGTGTCTAATTTCTAAAATCTAGTTCAACTTTATTTCTTGCGCCAATTGGTTGATAAAGTTTTCTTGCTCTGGTTTGTTAGCCAATTCTCTTCTTAAAACTTTTTCACTTACTTCTACTACAAGCTTACCTACTTGATTTTTAATATCAGTGATAGCTGCCATTTTTTGTTGTTGTATAGCAGCCTGTGCATCTACTAATATTTTGGCAGCTTGTATTTTTGCTTCTTCTTTGGCTTCTGCTATCATTTTTTCTTTGGTAGCTTTAGCTTCTTTAATCATAATGGCTCTTTCTTCACGTGCGGCTGTAAGCAAAGCTTCGTTTTCACCTTTTATTTGCGCCATTTCAAGCTTTACTTTTTCTGCAGATGCAATAGACTCAGCAATATTTGTTTCTCTATCGTTCAAGCCTTTTAAAATAGCTGTCCATGCATATTTTTTGAGCAAGAAAAAAACTATTAAGAAAGCTATTAATGTCCAAAAAATAAGACCGAGGTGTGGTAATAATAAATCCATTTTGTGGTAGTATTAAATATTGAGTATTAAGTATTGAAACAAGAACCTCTAAACTTAGTTCTTTAAAATCTATATACTTGTGTCTAAAAATTTACTGTACCCGCCGCCCTATGCTTTGGGTACAGTAATGTTTTTTGTGAAAACGCTTAGCTTACTTAAGTACAGCCAATAGACCAGCGATAACTGCAAAAAGGGCAACACCCTCTACGAAAGCAGCTGTCAAAATCATGTTTGCACGAATGTCATTAGATGCTTCTGGTTGGCGAGCAATAGATTCTACCGCACCTTTACCAATTTGACCTATACCGATACCTGCACCTATTGCAGCTAAACCAGCTCCTATTGCACCACCGAAGTGAGAATAGCCTAATTGTACTTCTAACAAAGTTGTCATTAAACTCATGATACTTGTGTTTTTATATGTGAAAAATAGATGCTAGATTTTTAGATGCTAGTATCAAGATAACTAAATTGAAAATTTTTTTGCAAAAACAAAAAAGCCGTTTATTAAATCGTAGGCATTGCCTTGTGTCTAATATCGTATTTCTAAATAATAACTGCTTCATGATGCCCGTCTACATCATCGTGTCCACCTTCAAATGCTTGCCCTATAAATACTGCCGTTAGGTTAGTAAATATAAATGCTTGTATAAATGCTACTAATATTTCTATAAAGTATATAAAGACTGTAAAAGCAACAGATATTGGAGAAAAACCCCAGCCTGCTACTTTCGTCATTGCTCCAAAAATAAATATAAGCGAAATAAAACTTAAGATAATAATATGCCCAGCTACCATATTTGCAAATAGACGAATGATAAGGGCTGCAGGTTTAATAACTAAAACACCCAATAATTCAATCGGAATTAAAATTAATTTTACAGGTATTGGCACTCCTGGAGGCCAAAAAATATGTGCCCAAAAATGAGAATTTGTACTAAATAAAATTACAATAAGTGATAATATACCCAACACAGCAGTAAAAGCGGTATTACCAGTTACGTTTGCAGAGCCTGGTATTAAACCAAATAAATTATTAATAAGTATAAAGAAAAATACAGTTAATAAATAAGGCATGTACTTTGTCCATTTTTTGCCTAGGTTTGGTTTAGCTACATCATCTCTTACAAAAGTAATAACTGGCTCAATGGCATTTTGCCAGCCTTTTGGTGCGCTTGTAACTCCAATACCTTTTTTGTATTTTTTTGCAATACCAGTCATTAGCAATACCAATAATATTAGCGCTAATAACATTTGCACTACATTTTTTGTCAATGAAAAATCGTACACCGCACTTCCATCTTCTGCTACTATATTCTTTAATGCATCAAATTTATAGCCATTGTGTGCCTCCTCTCCTTCGTGCCCAAAATGGCTTGATGAAAAAATAGATAAACCCTTTGTAGGTGAAAATAAAATTACTGGAAGCGGAATAGTAGCATGAAATGAACCCGCAGTAAAAAAATGAAACTCATGGGCATCTTTTATATGCTCCATAATTATTTTGGCAGGGTCTAGTTTTTCTTCTTTATGCTCACCTTCATGTGTGGCATCTTGCGCAAATACATTTACACTAAAAATAGTTAAAAAGAGGCTGAAAGCCAATACCAATATAGATTTGAAGCGTTTTGCTAGCATATAAATCCCCAATTTTGGCGCAAAGATAAGGATAGATGGGATAATAAGGAGGATTGGAGTAGAGAAAAATTGAAATTTGTTCTATAAAAAATCTTGGTCATTGAAAAATTATATAATACTTGTTATGATTAAGAATTTGAAAAAATGTCAAGCTTTTCACTAATTAAAACCTCTCCATCGATTTTTTAATTTTATATAACTTAGATGCATAGAAAAATCTTTTTGTGTGTACCCTTCATAAACTTTCTTTTAAAAAATTTGTTTCAGCTATTAGATACTGCTGTTATATGGATAATAGGGTCGTTTCTTTTTTGGTTATACTATTAATTTGTATTTGCGTATTATAAATTTATCCACTTTTTTATTTGTTAATTATATTCGAATATAAAAATATCAATCTTTTTAATATGCTGAATCAACAGCAATGTGTAAAGAGAACCATTTTTTAACAAATCTTTTTTATGCAAAATACTATTTTTATGCATCCCTGTTTTTAAAACTACATATTATGAAGCAAGCATTTAAAATAACAATTGGCTTTGGTGCAATTATTAGCATTTTTGCAGCGATGGCATACAACAAAAAACCAGTAAAAGCACATATTGTAAAACAACCATTTTTACAAAAAAATTTGCTGCAACCAAAAATACAAGTGGCCATATTATTGGATGTAAGCAGCAGCATGGATGGATTAATAGAACAAGCAAAAACACAGTTGTGGAATATGGTGAGTACAATGGGCAAAGCAAAATGTAGTAATGATGTAGCACCAAAAATAGAAATTGCTTTGTACGAATATGGAAGGACAAATAATGATGTAAAAAGGGGATATGTAAAACAGATAAATAATTTTATGAGCGATTTAGATTCGCTATCCGAAAATTTGTTTAGTATAAAAACAAATGGTGGGGAAGAGTATTGTGGGCAAGTTATTTATACCTCTATAAATGAATTGCAATGGGATGCTAGCCCAGAAAACTATAAAGTAATTTTTATAGCAGGCAATGAAGAT
>JAYUJS010000655.1:0-4915 GCA_043765095.1 Ferruginibacter sp. | reverse complement strand
TAATGGCCGTTTCTTCATTGTACTCTTTTATTTTATCTAATGTAGCTATACCATTTATAGCAGTTGGGTCTATGCCATCTAGGTGATAGTCTAATATTATAACATCGGGTTTTTTAGATAAGTTTTTTATACACAACTCACCCGTAGCATAGGTTTCTATTTCAATATCTGCACTATCTAAAAATTCTATTTCTAAATTTTTTAAAAATACCGCATCATCATCTACCAAAAATAATTTTATTTTTTTATCGTTGTTCATACATTTTTACTTTTCAAATTATTAAATTCTAATTCTAATTCTCTGCAAGATTGGGTAAGTATTTTTTCTAATTCAGTTATTATATCAATTATGCCTTCTTCTTCTTGCTTGGCTACAGCATAGCGTTGTATTTTTTTTGCCATAGCTTCATAATTACTATCCATACCCATTATAGAAAATGATGGTATCATTTTATGCACAGCAGCATCTAAGGTTTCCCAATCCTTTTCTAAAAAACTTTTTTTCATTAAGCCAATAAGTGGCGGCGTTTGTTCTAAATAAATAGACATCATTTCCATCATCAACTTAGGGTTCGATTTTGTACGATTATCCAAATATTTTAAATTAATACATTTTATTATTTTTTGCTCTTCTATAGCTTCTACCAATAATTCTGTAGTTACAACTAAAACAGGTTTTTTAGCAAGCCCTATAATTTTGCTGTATAATAATCTTTCGTCTACGGGTTTTGCAATATAATCATTCATGCCTACTTCCTTGCATTTAGCCACATCTACAGTAGTTACATCTGCCGTAAGGGCTATAATGGGTATGGCAGATTTTAAAGTATTGCGAATATATTCTGTAGCCTCAAACCCATTCATTTCGGGCATTTGCACATCCATCAAAATAATATCGTACTTTTTAGTAGCTAATTTTTCTATGGCTAATTTTCCGTTTGCAGTTATATCACTTTCAAATCCAAAATCGTCCAACAGCGTTTTCATTAGTAGTTGGTTTAGCGGCATATCTTCTACCACTAATATTTTTATATCTTTTACATCTTCATCTAGCTCCATTATTTCTGTTTCTAATATTTCATCCATTTCGGTTTTATCAAAGTTTAAAATAAAACTAAATGTAGTGCCTTCGTCTATTTTACTTTTTACGGCTACATTGCCGCCTTGCATATCTACCAGCTGTTTTACAATAGCTAGCCCAAGCCCAGAGCCGCCATACAACCTGGATGTGATGGCGGTTGCCTGCTGAAAATTATCAAAAATTGAATATAATTTTTCTTCTTTAATGCCAATACCAGTATCGGCTACAGAAAACTCAATAGTTACTTTTTCTTCATCTTCACCAAGCATTTTTACAGCTACTGTAATAATACCATACTCCGTAAATTTTACAGCATTGCCTACAAGGTTTAAAATAATTTGATGCAACCTTATAGCATCTCCCATTAAAACCTTTGGTATTTTTACATCATAATCTTTTACCAATATTAAATTCTTTTCTAAAATTTTTGTTTCAAATAAATGCAACATAGCATCTACCGATAATGCTAATTTAAAAGGTACTTTTTCAAAAGTCATTTTACCTGCATCTACTTTTGCTAAATCTAAAATATCGTTTATTAGTACAATCAATGCATCGCCACTCATTTTTATAGCACTTATATATTCTTTTTGCTTAGGGCTAAGCACTGTTTTTAATACTACTTTTGTAAATCCAATTATTGCATTCATTGGGGTTCGTATTTCATGGCTCATATTGCTTAAAAATTGCTGCTTCGATTTTACAGCATCCTCGGCAATAGCAGATGCGTTTTCTGCTTTTATTTTAGCCTCAATTAAATCTTGTTCTATCTTTTTTTGTTCTGTAATATCTGTACGTATAGCCACATACTGATAAGGCTTACCTGCGTCATTTAAAAAAGGCACAATGGTAGTAAGTACCCAATAAAAAGAATCATCTTTCTTTTTATTTTTTACTTCATCTCTCCATATTTTTCCACTAGATATTGTAGCCCATAAGTCTTTCATAAATTTAGTAGAGTGGTAACTCGAATTTATTATTTTATGGGTTTTACCAATTAGCTCCTCAGGTGAATATTGAGAAATTTTACAAAAGTTTTCATTTACATATTTTATAACTCCTCTCTCATCTGTAACTTCTACAATAGACGATGCATCTAACGCATATTTATAATCCGATACTTCTTTTAAACTTTGCACCAAATCGTTTTCGACTTTTTTCTGCTCCATTACATCTCTTGCTACTACCACTGCACCTTGTACTATACCTTTGGCATCTTTATATACCGAGCCGTTAAATAATACATCTTTAAGTTTTCCATCTACCATTGTAAGTGGAAAATCTATTACAAATCCTTTAGCAAACACTTTTTCGTATACTGCTTTTGCTTTTTCCTTATCCGTAAAATAATTTTTAAAATCAGTTCCTTTTAGTTTTTCTCTACTTGAGTCTGATACTTCTACCATTGCTTCGTTCATATCCATTATTTTACCATCTGTACTAATGGTTACAAGAGGGTCATGGCTAGCTTCTATAAGGCTTCTTGCATAATCGTTTAATAATTTTTCATTTGCTTGTTCTATTTCCTTATTTTTTTGCAGTAGTTGGTTATTTATTTTTTGTAGCAAATTATTTTTTTCTTCAAGCATTGTATTATTGCTTGTAAGTTTTTCTTCATTTGCAATTCGTTCAAATTCTAACTCTGTTCGTTTTGCTGTTATTTTTAAAATAGCATTTACCGTTTCCTCATCCTCTATTTTTTTATTATGCATTACAGCTATTATGCCTATGGCATTTTCTTTTGCATTGTACAGTGGTATACCAATATAACCTTCTACATTAAATTTTGCCACAATCTCCGATTTTGGAAAAATAGATTTTGCATTTTCTGCATACGCATGTAAGGTACCATGTACAACTTGTTTGCAAGGGCCATTATGCATGGAGTAATCAAAATTTTCTATTTGGTTTCCTAGTTCACTTATGGCAATTGTTTCTAGCGTAAATTCATCTTTTGCTACGTCTTTAAATTTTGCTACAAAGGCATAATCCAATTTGGTAATATCGGTTATAAATTTTACCAGCGAATTAAAAAATTCTTTTTGAATATTACTGCCCGAAAACTTTTCTGAAAACTCCGTTAAAAATATTTTATTGTATTTGCTAAATGCAATCTCTTTATTACGTTGTTGTAATTCTTCATTGGCTATATTTAATGCTAGTGTACGTTCTAGCACTTTTTCTTCTAAAACTTTTGCTTGTGAATCATATATTTTTTTGTTTAAATTTCTTGCCAATACCTGCTCTGTTACATCAGTAGCTCTTACCATTACACCAGTTGTAGTGCCATCTTCAAGCTTTGTTGGGTGGTATACAAAATTAAAAAAATAATTTTCTTTTTGTCCTTTTTTGTTTAAAAAAAATGTGGCAATTTCATTTTCGGTATGTACAACTCCATTTTTGTATACATCTAATAGCATAGTCATAAAAGGTTGTCCATTTAGCTCAGGCACAATATCTAAAAATGGTTTTCCCATTACTTCTCTACCAACTTTCCAAATTTTTAGTGCTAGTTCATTGGCTAAATTTAATCGCATATTTGCACCATTTAAAATCCAAATAGGTACAGGTGCTTGCTCTAATAAATGCCTAAATTTTTCTTCGCTTACTTTTAGTATGTCTTCTTTTATTTTTTGGTCATGCACATCTACGGCTGTACCAATGTAACCCATAAACTCCCCAGTAGGCATGTAACGTGGGTTTGCATTTACTTGAAACCATCTGTAAATACCATCATATCTTTTTATTCTAATAAATGGCAATTCATACGATATTCTCTTCTCATATGCAGGTATGTACACTTTCATTACGCTAGGTATATCTTCTTCATGTACAATTCCATTCCATGCTTTTCCTATAGATTCGTCAAATGTTTGCCCTGTAAAATTTAACCAAGTTTTGTTCCAAAAACTTATGGTAGCAGTCTCATTTGGTTCTATAATAAAAATAAACATGGGCACATTATCTGCCAATGCTCTAAATCGCTCTTCGCTTTCTTTTAATTGTACATTTAATTTTGCATGAGAGTTTACTTGGCTTGCCATAATAGCTACACCACATATTTCTTTCTTACTATTGCGTTGTGCTTGGTATATAAAACTAAAATAAGATTGTGTCATTACGCCATTTCGTTCTAGCAGCACAGGCATTTCGTAGGCATAGTAAGGCTTACCTGTTATATATACATTGCGTAATAATTTTCCAAAACCTTGTGCATCCAACTCAGGCAGTGTAGTAAGAAAAGGTTTTCCAATTACATCTTTTCCTTTTCCCCATTGCTCTATAATAGAATCGTTAGCCAATGTTATTATAAAATCTTCACCTTCTAAAATGGCAATAAGCGATGGGGATGAATGCACCATTTCACTCAGCCTATGCTCACTTTCTTCTATTTTTTTTGTAGAAAGTATTTGTGTGGTTACATTATTTGCAACTACTATTATACTGCTTATGCTTCTATCAATTTCTTTTTTTGCTGTTATAATAAAATCAAAATAATAATCTCCTTTTTCTTTATTTATTACAGCTTTAGTTTGGTATGCTTTTAAATTGGTTTCTATACCTGTTTTAAATACACTATCTATACTGCTTTTTAATTGCTTCTCCAGCTCGGGCATTTGCTCAAAAAATGGTTGTTGTAAATTAATATTTTTACTGCCTAATATTAGCAGCATTAATTCATTTACTATTTCTACTTTATAATCAATGCCACTTAGTACAAGCATTGCTATAGGTGCTTTCATAAAAATTTCTTGTACAAAAATTTCGCTTTTCAACATAGCTTCATTGGTTTCATTTGTTAGTATCATATCAATTTGCCCCATGTTGTTTTTT
>JAYUJS010000654.1:0-1856 GCA_043765095.1 Ferruginibacter sp. | reverse complement strand
AATGATTTTACCCTAAGTTGTATTTGCAATAATTCTATTTGATGTACACCTAATCTAGTATTGTATAATGCCTCCAGTTGTGGCTTACCCCAATTAATAAGTACATCTTTATCATTTATAGCTTTAATATACTCTGTTCGTAAAATTTCAAATTGTGTTAAAAGTTCTTCTTTTGTCATGTTTATTTAGCTTATAAATAATGTTGGTTTTGGCGTACCTATTATGATAGAAACACACTAGCCCGGCTCTTTGGCTATTGCCTGTGAGGGGAGGAATAAGAACCACTTCGTCTGCCTTCGGCATCCACCTCTGCGAGGGAGGGGAATAAGAACCACCCCGTCCGCCTTTGGCGTCCAGCATTTTGTGGGAGGGGAAAGAACCACCCCGGCCGCCTTCGGCGTCCACCCCTCCGTGGGAGGGGAAATTAGAGCCTCAAAAACCCTAACGTATACACCATTGGTTGCAACTTTTCGCTTAGTAGTTTGTATACTTCTTCAAATGGTTTAAAACTTACAGGTGCAAAATCTCCGCTTGCATTACGGGCTTGCAAGGCTTTGCGTATTTGGTACCAACCTACATCGGCCCTATTAAGTTTTAGTTCATCTCTTACGCTATGTACATCGGTATGGGCAAAATAGGCTTGCCATAGTTTTTTACCTTCATCCAATACTTTTTTAGCATCTGTTGAAAATACTTTATCTGCCATGTACTGCAGCATAAAATCACTCTCAAATCTTTCGGGGCTGCCTACCTCGGCTTCGGTAAAGGGTATAAAATTATTTACAATGCTCCACTTTTTGCTGTTCCATTCTAAATCATTGGCACTGGCGGTAAGGTTGCTGCCGTTAAACAACATCCACACTAAACAATCGCTTTTAAATTCTTCTGTTAATGGTTTTGTTGGTTGCAAAAATTGATCTCTGTCGTTTAGCCATGTGGGTTTTACTAATAATCTTGATGAAAACAATACTGCTATCTGCCAAAGATTTTCTTTATTAACAAATATACCGTGTCCTCCATTAAATCCAGATGAAAATAGAGCTGTTCTTGCTGCTTGTTGAACATCATTGCTATTACACCATATATATGCAAGGGCATTATCAGACCACTTTGTGCCTCTTAAATCTATTGTGGCTGTGGCTGGTGTAATTGTATTCTTCAAAGGAATAACTTCTTTTTTATTTGATTTTGGTCTTTCAATCCAATGAGTTAATAAACTTTCTTTTGGATAATTAAAAAAAGATTTTGCTCCAATTTCTTTAACATATTTGTCCAATACATCAACCTCAATTCCATTCACTATTTGTTTTTTATCAGATAGCTGGTCTGTTTTCCAAATTAAAAAACCAATTGGGAAATCACCCTTTATTCCATCAAAGCTTTTACTATGAACAGCAAATCCTCCTAAATATTTTGCATTCCAATTATTTCTAAATACATCTAATGTTGGTGAAATCACATATTTTAATGTACTAAACATCGCTAAGTTTGCATTTGGTAATTCCAATGCTATCCTTGCTACAAATTGGGTATATAAATCATTACTTGCTTTACCAAATTTTTTTATTGCAACTTCTGCAAGTTTTGTTTTCGCAACTCCTTTTTTACTACCATCGGCTTCACCACTTGACACTACATTATCAGCACTTGTCGCCTCCGCATACGGCGGATTTATCAACACCAAAATTTTTTTTCCCTCTGCTATTGCTTTGCGTAAGCTATCGGGTATTTTATTGGTAAGGGTATAATCTATTTTACCATCATCAGTAATATCATCGTTTAAATAATCGTATTGAAAACGCTGTGCAGCTATACATGTTTTGGTGGCTCGCATTACATCTACATCTGCCTGGTCA
>JAYUJS010000653.1:0-1860 GCA_043765095.1 Ferruginibacter sp. | reverse complement strand
TTTATGACTCTAGTAATCGTAATAATAATTCTAGCATTAATATTTGACTACATCAATGGTTTTCATGATGCAGCAAATTCAATTGCTACGGTGGTTTCCACCAAAGTGCTTACCCCATTTCAAGCGGTATTATGGGCAGCATTGTTTAATGTAGTAGCATATTTTATTTTTAAAGATCATGCAGTAGCCAATACCATTAGCAAAACTGTACACAAAGAATTCATTACCCTACCAGTAATACTTGCAGGTTTAATTGCCGCTATTTTTTGGAACTTATTAACCTGGTGGTATGGCATTCCATCATCGTCGTCACATACACTCATAGGTGGGCTTGCTGGTGCAGCTATTGCACATGGCATGGCTACAAAAGGTGTAGGCGTAAGTTGGGCAAGCATTATCGAATCAGATACTATTATTGAAATTGTAATATTTATTTTTCTTGCGCCTATCGTAGGGATGCTTATATCCATATTTATAACCGTGGTCACCATTATGCGAAACATTTGGCTTCGCATAGGCATTATAGCCCTAGCTACATTTTTAACTTTTGTTGCTTTTAATAAATTTGAAATAAACAAAATGGATAAAGGCTTGCAAAAGTTTTTAAAAATTGATAAATACAAAGGCGAAATAAAGGAAGGAAAAGTAAAATTAGTTGCAAATCCCTCAGATAGTGCAAATATTAAATTTTTAGCTACTGCCGAAGAAAAATTAGCAAAAGCTACACCGAATTACGAAAACATAAAGGCTGAATTACTCAATTATGATAAACTGGGTGCTGCTGCCATTGCTAAAAATGCACAAGACAATGGATGGCTAAAAGATATAGAAGCGAGCAGGCTAAAAGATGATGTGCGTAATGCAAATGGATATTTAATTTTAGAATCAAAATCTACAAGTGATACAGCAGTAAAAATTGAATTTGCAAAAGCAAAAAAACTTACTGAAGATTATAAAGCACCTCTAAAAAAGTATTTTAAAAAAGAACTTTCTACAGATAGTGTGATGGTGGCTATAAATATTATATACCCTATTGCTCCTGAATTTAAAAATAAAGTAAAAGAAAAAATTGAAAAGTTTAGTATTGAAAATGCACTAGCAAAAGATATTGAAAAATCTGATAATGGAAACATAGCTTGGGGTATTGTATTTACATCTATTTTATTTTGCTTAATTTATTTGTACATAGAAAAAATAAGAACTCCAAATGCATATAGAATGGCTAATATGTTTAAAAAATTACAGTTGTTTAGTTCTGCTGCATTTAGTATTGGGCATGGTGGTAATGATGCACAAAAAGTAATGGGCGTTATCGGTGTAGCATTAATTACGAGCGGACAAATACAAAATTTTTCTGACTTGCCTGCATGGGTTCCAATTGCATGTTACCTAGCCATTGGTATTGGTACCATGAGTGGTGGTTGGAAGATTGTAAAAACGATGGGTACAAAAATTACCAAAGTTACTCCGCTTGAAGGTGTAGCTGCGGAAACAGCAGGAGCATTTACGTTATTCTTTACTGGGCAAATGGGCATACCAGTTTCTACTACACATACTATTACAGGAAGTATTATTGGTGTAGGTGCTACCAAGCGCTTGAGTGCTGTACGCTGGGGTGTTACTGTAAATTTATTATGGGCATGGATATTAACCATTCCAGTAAGTGGGCTGCTTGCTGCACTTACATATTTTGTAGTTAGGATTTTATTAGGGCATGGGTAAAAAATATTTTCATTAAAAATATTTCGGTTGTCATCTTTTTAAAAGTTGGCAACTTTTTTTATTATATATCTCAATAGCAATTGAAAATTTAATTTAGTACAATTTACAAAAAAATGGATGTTATCTTGGTGCTATCAA